>CAZSKH010000210.1:0-4666 GCA_964607395.1 uncultured Algimonas sp. | reverse complement strand
TTGAACCGTGTTTTCATAACTCGCCAATGCGCTTTGGTAATTGGCTTCTGCGAATGAAAAATCCCCTTTCGCTGTATCGCCGAGGCGGTATCGGGCTTCCGAAATTCGGCGGCTTTCGGCTAGGAAATCGAGGTTGGTTTTCGCCAAATTTACTTGAAGTGCGGCTTCAACCGCCCGGACATAGGAACGTCCTGTCGCCCCCAATACAGCTTGACGCGTGTCCGCAGCGAGGGCTTCTTGGGCGCGCAGATTAGCCCGCGACCCGTCGACACCAGCTTGGGTTTGGCCGAAAATATCCGGGTCCCATCGACCGGACAAATCCAAACCATAACTGTCGAACGGGTTGTCGATGTCATTGAACAGGGCCGTGCCTGAAGCTGACGCGCCTGCATTGAGACTAGGTTTCAAACGAGAGGCTGCCCGCCGTAATTCAGCTTCTGCGCCGATGACGCGGTTTTGCGCCGTCTTGATATCAAAGTTCTTCGCTTCCGCGACCGTGAGATATCTCAGCAAAATGGGATCATCATAGAGGTCAGCCCAATTCAAAGGTTGATTGCCATCCGTTGGCAGCTCCAACAGCCAAGACGCGGGAACATCCGTTGCCATCGCGGGGATGTCAGTTTGCGGCGGCGCGAGGCTGGCGCAGGCTGACACTGTGCCCATGGCTACCGTGGCCAGCAAAAACCTGAGAGTTGGCATGATGTTCCTATTCATGACGAAGCGCCTCAATCGGATTGAGGCCTGCTGCGCGGCTAGCCGGGAGGAATCCAAAGACGACGCCAATCATTAAGGCAGAGCCGAAGGAAATCAGGGCAACTTGCGTGCTGAAGACAAGTTGCACATCCATTGTATCCATGGCGACCTTTGACATGAAAAACCCAAGGGTTAAGCCAACGATGCCGGAGAAAATGCAAAGCAATAAGGCTTCCGTCAAAAACTGGTTCATAATGTTGGATTTCTTGGCACCAAGAGCCATGCGCAGGCCAATTTCTCGGGTGCGTTCTGTGACAGAGACGAGCATAATATTCATCACGCCAACGCCGCCAACCAACAGCGATATCGCGCCCATGGCAGCGAGCAAGAAGCTCAGCGATCCCGTCTTTTCTGCCGCCTGTTGTTGCCAACCACGAGAAGAGAAAATGCGGTAGTCCGGCGGTGCGCCCACCTTCAAATCCCGAGAGCGCCGCAAGATGATATTTATCTCTTCCTCGATGCTGTCTAAATTTTTACCTAGGTCACCCACAACGCGAATATTACTGACATGGTTCTGGACAAACCGATTGCCGCCAATAACGCGCTCTCGGGCTACGGTGATTGGGGCCCAAACGAAGATGTCATCATTTCCAAATGAGATATTGCTATCCGCCTTGGTGGCGACGCCCTTAATCATGAAGGCGATATTATTGACTCTTATCGACTGGCCCATAGGGTTTTGTCCGTCAAATAATCTCTGTTGAATGCCTTCGCTTATGACCGCGACAGGGCGGCGCGTTTCGATATCCGCATATGAAATATTCTCGCCCATTTTCAGCTCACTCCCAGAGGCTTTGAGCTGGTCCGGATCGACACCCAAAAAGTTCCCGCTGACATCATTATTATCTGTCGCGATCGTATAACTCCGACCTGTCAGGGTCCCCGTCGCCGCATAGACGCCGTCAATAGAGCGCATCTCCCGAATATCTTCCTCGGTGAAAGGCATGGACGGACGGGATTGCGAGGAGCGGCGGCGGTTCCAATCCGGCCAGACCTGCATGGTGCGTGTGCTAATCGAATTCAGACTTTCCTCGACCTGCTTTTTTGCGCCTTCACCCAGCGCCAACATGGCGTAAACAGCCGCAACGCCGATGATAATGCCGAGCGATGTTAGCAGCGATCGCAGGGGCCGTTCGATAATGGAGCTTGCTGCGAGACCTAATGTCGAGAACGCGCTCATGCTGCGGCCTCCGCATTCAACCGATCCGAAATAATTCGGCCATCTTTGAACTCGATCACGCGCTGTGCATAGGCGGCAACTTCGTGTTCATGGGTAATCACAATAATCGTAATACCTTGGGAGTTTAAGTCCTGCATCAGGGCCATAATGTCGGTTGAGGTTTTGCTGTCGAGCGCGCCTGTCGGCTCATCCGCAAGCAGAACTTTGGGCGAGCCGGCGAGTGCACGAGCAATGGCAACGCGCTGCTGCTGTCCGCCCGATAGCTCTGTTGGGCGATGCCCACCTCGATCGCCTAATCCCACGAGTTCCAGGCAATGCGCCGCGCGTTCCGCCGCGTCTTTGACTTTGGGTTTCCGGTAGAGAAGGGAAAGCGCGACATTTTTAACCGCAGATTTTTTCGGCAAGAGCTGAAATTGTTGGAAGACAAACCCGATGGTGGTGTTGCGAAATTCGGCCAGGGCTTTGCTTTTCATTTTGCCGATATTTTCGCCGTTAATTGTGACCGTGCCTGATGTGGGTTGGTCCAACGCCCCCAGCATATTCATCAGAGTTGATTTGCCAGAACCAGATGATCCGATGATGGCCACGAATTCTCCCTCGCGAATATCGAGGTCAACACCGTCCAAGGCGCGGACTTCGGATTGACCCATCTTATAGATTTTGGTCAATCCGCGACAGGAAATTAGCGCGTGTTTTGAGGGGGCCGCCGTCATGACTTAACCCCGCCGACCTCCGCGGGCGCCTCCCGGTCGTCCGCCGGGTCGACCTCCACCGCCGATGGAGGTGACAACCTTATCGCCTTCCGCAAGACCGGAAATAACTTCCACGAAAGACCCGTCAGATAGTCCAAGGCCGACATCGACGAGCCGCATTTTCTCACCCGACTTCACCCAAATTTGAGCGTCACGGACCTGCGCATTCGCTTGAAGAAGACGCCGGTATTCCTGATACTCCGTCGAGGTCAGGTCCTTCTTGATGATGCTGTCAAATAATTCGCGGAGTTGTTTGAGACGTTGCACTTTTCGCCACATCTGCGTGGGGTCGTTTATTTGCTCGCGAAGACGAACCGAATCATCTCTCATTGTGTCCAAGATCCCGTCGATACGCGCGTCTGGCAGGCCCAAAGCCGCCAGTCGTTCACGGGTTTTAGGGTCGACATCGCTTGATGCTTCTTGGGTGGATTCTGCCTGCCAGTCTTTGATCTGATCCGGTGTCGGGCGGAAGCGCTCCGCCGTTGCGGGAATGCGCAAAATATCTGACTTCGAATTTGTCGTGATTTGAAGATTTGTGGTCATGCCCGGCATGAGAACTAAATCCGTATTATTTGCGGCGACCACCGCCGTATAGGTTACAATATTGCTCTGCGTTTCAGATTTCAGGCGGAGTTGATCGACGGTGCCTTTGAAATTTCGACCCGGATAGGCGTCCACGCTGAAGGTGACCGGATCGCCCGCGCCCAAACCGGACACGTCACTCTCCACAATGGCTGCGTCGATTTTTATCTTGGACAAATCACCCGCAATTTTGAAGAGCTCGGGGGCGGAGAGGGAAGCCGCCACCGTTTGTCCGGGATCGACGAGCCGTTCCATCACAACCCCATCAATGGGCGCGCGGATAACAGTGCGCTCCAAATCGACGCGCGCTGTTCGAAGATCCGCTTGCGCTTGTTTTAGCGAGGACTGCGAGCCGGCCAATCGCGCTTTGGCAACTTCGAGATCTGCATCAGCGAGCTGCATCGCACGTTCAGTTTCTTCGAGCTGGGCTTTTGAAATCGCGCTCTCTGCAAAGAGTTGTTCTCGGCGGTCTAGGGACCGTTTGGACTGAGCGGCATTGACTTCGGCGCGCCGGACTGAGGCTTCGTTGATGTTGATGTCTGATCTGCGGTTCTCAACCACAGCTTCGGCTTGCGCGACTCGGTTTTCCAGATTTTCCGGATCTATCGTTGCGAGGATATCGCCTTTTTTGACATTAGAATTGAAATCTACGTCAACAGTCAGGAGTTTTCCTGAGACTTCAGACCCGACTTGCACCGTGATGTCTGGGCGGACAGTCCCGGTCGCGTTAATGATTTTTGCGATCTCGCCCCGTGTGACATTGCCGGATTGAAGACTGGGGCCTTGCGGGGCTTCAGCATTTCCGGGTGCGCCGCCGGGCCGACCCTGCGTTGCATCCGCTTTATCGCAGCCATGCAACAGCATCGACGCGCCGAGAACACAAGCTGCAGCATGGATATATTTCATTTGAGTGCCCTAGCGATACGAGACGTCCTACGGAAATCTTACGTCTGTCTTAGGGAAACAGTTTCAGTGTTTTGATACTATATTACAATGATTTTCGGAGAGTATTACGTCATTTACACGTCATTCGGTATAATACGGGAGAACATGCGGAATGTCCCACTGCCCATCGAGGGGTCAGCCGAGGTCACTTTTAAAGCAGGACTTGCCCGCAGAGCTGTCTTCCCGATGGAATACCAGAAGGAAGCGCTTAGTTTGTTTTACGCGAAGACGAGATGCTATCCAAAACCGAGAACGCTTACGCAATTTCGGTTCCTTACCATATGATTGCCAATCAAATGGGCACATCAACTCTGCGGCAGTGGTTTTTGAAGAAGCGGCCCGTCTGTCCCACCAGTATGGCCAGCGTTGGACCATGGCGTCGGCTCTCACTCCTAAAGCCCCGGCACAGGCCTCGGTGTCACCCAAAGCTGCTCAGACCCACTGTCTCTCAAAC
>CAZSKH010000209.1:0-4668 GCA_964607395.1 uncultured Algimonas sp. | reverse complement strand
ACCCGCTATCCTGTTCTCTCAATCGAAGCTCTGGAGCAGAACGAACTATCCTTGCCGATTGAAACTGATCTGCGTGCGCGTCCCCCCTTTATCCGCACGGGTGCGGTGGGCCTCGTTACCGTGGATTTCACCGCAGGCTATGGCCTGACCGCCGCAGATGTCCCTACGCCGCTTCGCCAAGGCGTGTTGCTCTTGTTGGCGCATCTTTATGAGCACCGCGCGGGGAATATCCCGCCGGGGTTTCCGATGATGGTTGATGCGCTGATCCAACCTTATCGCGGGATGCGGCTATGATTGGGCATATGCGAAACCGGGTCGGGCTCTATACGCCCACCGAAGCGCCTGATGAGTTTGGCGGAACCGTTACAGACTGGACGTTCCAAAAGGCCATGTGGGCGGGGATACGGCCTAAAGCCCTGACTGAACGGCTGGAGAATGGGCGGTTGTCCGTCACCCAGACCTATCTCGTCGCCATTCGATATCTGCCGATATTTCCGGAACGCGCGCGCCTGCTTTGGAAAGGCCGCATTCTGCGCGTTGTCGCGTCGAGCGATCCCGACACGCGCGGCGAAAGACTGCACCTGATTTGCGAGGAGGAATCCCAATGAATATTTCCCAACAAGCGGAAGGTTTGGCCAACGCCGTCCATGCTGTGCTGCAAGCCAGCCCTGCCGTGCAATATGGATTGGGCGGGACATCTGATGTGCCGCCGCGCCTCTATGACTCCGCGCCCGAAGATCCGGTCTATCCCTATTTGACCTACGGTGCGCTTCGTAGCGAGGATATTGGCGCGGACGACACCGCGCTGGCGTCCCATCAAATGACCCTGCACCTCTGGTCGCGATATACGGGGCGGGCCGAGGTTATGGCGCTGCTGGGACAACTCGGTCAGGCGCTGAACCCGCAGGTCTTGACCGCCGCCGCGACGGTCGACGTGCGAAGCTCTACGGCCATTTATTCCGATGTTTTGCGCGCGCCAGATGGGCGCACCCATCACGGGCTGCTGCGGCTGTCGATAACCACACATCCAAAAGAAGGAGCGTCAGCATGAGCGCGCAGCGAGGCGGCGATATGCTGCTGAAGATTAAAAATGGGGCAGGGTCCTATGTGACCGTTGCCGGGCTTCGGACGAAAACCCTGCGTCTCAATGCGCGCCCCGTGGATGTGACGGATACAGCGTCGCAAGGGTGGAAAGAACTGCTGCCCGGGGCCGGGATGCGGACGGCGGAAATTTCGGGGACGGGCGTGTTTCGGGATGCGGAATCCGACGCGCTTATTCGGTCGGCATTCTTTGACCAATCCGCGCAGGACTGCCGTTTTGTCATCCCGGGATTTGGGATGATTGACGGGGCGTTCCTCATCACGGGGCTAAATTACGCGGGCAGCTATAATGGCGAAGCGCAATTTGAAATCAGCCTCGCCAGCGCCGCCGCACCAGAATTCGCAGTCTTATGAGCGCGTTTCGAGCTGGCGACAAAATCGTCGAAATTGCAGGGGTGGAACGCCGCTTACGTTTGTCCGTTTCGGCGCTCGCTGAGATGGCGGATGCGTTTGACGCTGAGAGCCCAAAGGTGCTCGCAGATTGTTTGCGGACAGCGACGCTTAGGGATTGGAATATCGTTTTGGGTTGCGTCGCAAGGCCGCCTATGCCGCGTCATCTGGTGCGCGAGGAGATGCTCGCTGTCTTGCCAATTTTAAGCGAGTTAATTGCGGAAGGATTACGCGCATGAGTTGGCCGTTTGAGAGTTGGCAGCAGATCGCCATTCGCCGTTTTAACCTTCAACCCAGCGAGTTTTGGTCCATGCCTTTGCGCGATTGGTTGGCACTGTTGGATGGGGTGAAAACCCACGGGTTCAATCGCCAATCGTTGGATGAATTAATCGTCCTTTATCCCGACACAGGAGACTGCCATGAACCCGATAAATGAGGCCGCTGACGCGCTGGAAAATTTCGCGAGCGGGCCGGCGGCAGAGGCTGCCGATGCGCTTGCGGATGTATTTGAACAGGCGGGCGCGCGCATTGCGGGCTCCCTTGAACGCGCGGCGCAGTCGGGGGAACTATCATTTAATTCGCTTGCCGAATCCGTCCTCAGTGATCTCGCACGTATAGCTGTAAATGAATTAATTACCGCGCCGCTTCAGGCGGTGCTGTCGTCTTTGACCGCGTCAATCTCAGGGTCGACGTCGGGGAATACTGCGCCGGTGACGGTTAATCTCAACATGACCCAACCCGTCGGAAAACCCAGCGCCAACCAAGCGAGCGGGGCGCAAATCGCGTCGCACGTCGCGCAGGCCGTCGCCCGTGCGCAAACTCGAAACTAGGACTTAATCAGATGACAGATTTTCATGATGTGCGTTTCCCGTTGCACCTCGCTTTCGGAACGCGAGGCGGGCCTGTGCGGTCCGTTGATATTCTGCAAATGGCGAATGGAACAGAAACTCGCAATACACGTGGTCGCCATAGCCGACGGCAATATAACGCCGTCGCGGGGTTAAAATCCCGCGAACAGGCTGTTGAATTACTTGATTTTTTTGAGGCGCGATTTGGATCTTTACACGGGTTTCGTTTTCGCGACCCTTTGGATTTTGAAGCGGATGAAATTATCGGTATCGGGGATGGACTGCGCACGGAATTCCCGTTGATTAAGACCTATGGCGCCGCGCCGCATATCTATACCCGCCGCATCACCAAACCTGTTTCCGGCTCTGTCCGCGTCACTCTGGAGGGTATTGAAACGACGGTTTCTGTGGATCATTCCCAAGGCCTCATCCAATTCCAAACCGCCCCCGCTGTCGGCGCGCTCATCGCGGCGGTTTTCGAATTTGATGTGCCGGTGCGTTTCGCTTCAGACTCGCTGGATATTGTCTTGGATGATTTCGGCGCGACCCAGATTCAGGACATTCCCTTGATTGAGATTTTACCCGCAGAGGACGTATCCAATGGGTGAGGTCACAACATTTTGTTCGCTTTGGACATTAGATATTCCAAATACACCAAGTCTCTTTTTGACCGATCATGACGACATGATTTTGCATGATGGCGAAACCTATCTTCCGCAACAGGCCGCCGACGGAACGCTGACAGAATCCCGCGCCGGACTATCCGTGGATAGCGGCGGTATTCGAACCTCATTGACGCTCCCTAATATTTCCGCCCGAGATATTCGGGGCGGGATTTTGGACGGCGCGCAGCTCTCGGAATTTCGTCATGATTGGCGTAGCGGGGAAACGGCATTAATCATGAAGGGCCGCATAGGCGAAGTCAGTTTTTCCGGGGATGACATCACGGTCGAATGGCTGGGGCAGGCCAGCGCGCTCGATGCCTCTACGGGACGTGTTTTTTCCCGCCAATGTGACGCCAGTTTTGGTGATGCGCGTTGCGGATTAGATAAGGCGAATTTTGCGCAAGGCACGAACTGCCCGCGCAGTTTCGCGGCGTGTCGGGATCAGTTCGCCAACACTGTCAACTTCCGGGGGTTTCCCTTTTTGCTTGGCGATGATGTCTTGCAGGCGGGCGTCCGTGAGAGCGATATCCGCGACGGATCTTCAAGATATAGATGAGCCATAAAGAAACCCGCGCCGCCGTCTTGGCCAGTGCGGAAGGCTGGCTAGATACGCCCTATCGTCATCAATCCAGTGTCAAACATGTCGGGACAGACTGCCTCGGCCTCATTCGCGGGGTCTGGCGAGATTTATATGGCGATGAGCCGGAAAGCCCGCCCGCCTACACACCGGATTGGGCGGAGGCCTCGGAGGGGGAAACCCTGCGCGATGCGGCGGCGCGGTGGTTGATCCCGCTACGCACACCCAAACCCGGGGATGTGCTTCTGTTTCGTATGGCGCCCGATGCGCCGTGCAAACATATCGGCATTCTCTATCGGCCCGACCGAATTCTCCATGCTTATTGGGGGAAATCCGTCGTGACCTCTTATTTTGCCCCCTATTGGCAGCGCCGCCATGTGGCGAGTTTCGCCTTTCCACCCCTCACATAGGAGCCTCTCATGGCCAATTTTGCTGCCGCTGCGACGCAATTCGCGGGGAATGCGCTGGTGCGAACCGCCAGTGCCATCGCGATCAATCAGGCGACGAGCTATATCAGCCGCGCCTTTGATACCCGCACCTTCGAAGGCCCGCGCCTCGGGAGTTTTCATTTGCAAACCAGCCGAGACGGTGCACCCATGCCGCGTGTCTTTGGGCGCGTGCGTCTGGCAGGACAAGTTATTTGGGCCAGCCATATCCGCGAATCCAGAACAGAAACACCGGTGGGCGGCAAAGGCGGCGGTCCAACACAGACTGATTATAGCTATTCTATCAGTTTCGCGATTGGGCTCTGTGAGGGTGAAATCGCGGGCGTAGACCGAATTTGGGCGAATGGCGCGCCGATGGAGACAGCAGGCGTCGATATGCGCGTTTATCGCGGCAGCGAAACCCAAATGCCCGATCCGATTATCGCGACCACGGAAGGCGAAGCCGCGCCAGCGTTTCGCGGGACGGCCTACATCGTGTTCGAGGACTTTCCGCTCGCCGTCTATGGGAATCGCCTTCCGCAGTTAAATATCGAAGTTGTGCGGACGGGCAAACGCGTTGGACGGCTGGAAAACCTCATTCAATCTGTATGCTTGCTGCCCGGTTCTGGCGAGTTCGCCTATGCCACAGACATTGTGGAGGA
>CAZSKH010000208.1:2317-4696 GCA_964607395.1 uncultured Algimonas sp. | reverse complement strand
AGATAGATGGGGTCTTCGCCTTCGCGCACAATTGTAATGTTAATCGGCTCGTCGGGTTTGCCGCGCATCTGTTCTACGGCTTCGGAGAGCGTCGACCCTAATAGCGATTTCCCGTCGATTTCGGTGATGAAGTCACCGGCTTTGACGCCAGCGCGCTTTGCGGGCGTGTCGTCAATCGGCGCGATTACCTTGACAAAGCCATCTTCCATCGTGACTTCCATGCCAAGGCCGCCATATTCGCCCTTATTGTTCATCCGTAGGTCTTTGAAGGAGCTTGGGCTGATATAGGAGGAGTGCGGGTCGAGGGATTGTAACATGCCGTTCATCGCGTCTTCGATGAGCGCGCTGTCATCAACTTCTACGACATATTGGCTACGCACACGCGCCAAAACGTCAGCGAAAAGCTCTAGCTGCTCGAATGTCTCGTCATAGGCCGGGCGCTCTACGGCAACGGCGGCTTGATGTGTTGTCGAAAAAGCAAAGAGGGCGATAGCCGCGACGCTTCCGAGGGCAGGCAGGACAAGTTTCACAAGGAGTCTCCAGTATTAGAACTTAGACTTAACCAGCCCCTGCGGGCTTTGCCAGTCAAATTGCTGCGATTAGGGGGTGAACTTACCCGGATTTAACATCTGCGGCCTGAAACCACGGTTTGGGATCAACAGATGAGCCGTTTCGCCGCAGTTCGATATAAAGTTCGGTGCCGGTTTGGTTGGGGAGTTTTCCCACGGGTTCGCCGCGCCGTATTGTGTCGCCAGCGTCAATATAAAGATCATTGAGCCCCGTCAGCAGGACGAAATAGCCCCCGCCGACATTCAAAATGATCACATTGTCGTAATTTTTGAACGGTCCCGAAAATTCGACCCGCCCGGCATAGGGGGCAATGACTTGACCACCCGGGCGCCCCGCATAGGTGTGGCCTTTTTCGCCGCGTCCATAAGGCTTCACCAAACGTCCTGAGACAGGTTGGATCATCCCGCCTTTGGCTTGTGCAAAAGGTTTCGTGCCCTTTGGAAGGACAAGTTTAGCAGCAGGCTTTCGACCCGGTTTGGTGCGCGGAACGACTTTGGCGGCTTCACGTTCCAATTTGGCGATTAATTCAAGCAGCGTTTTCGACTCGGCGGCTAGACGGTCAGCTTCTTCTGCGGCGGTCCTTTTCTCATCGGCCAGTTTTGATTCCAGTTTCGACTTGCTGGCCAAACCCGCATTTACAGTTTTCATTTCGGATTTTAATTTGGTGCGGGTTGCGGACATATCCTTTTTCTTCAGAACCAGTTGGGCTTGCGTCACTTCAAGGGCTGTCAAATTGAGCGCCAAAGCGTCTGCCCGCTGTCTGAGTTGATCTGATAAAGTTGCTATCAGAAGTCCGGCATCCGCTGCGCGTTTCGCATCACGCGGAGTTAGCGCTAGTGTTGGCGGCGGAGAGAGTTCCAAACGCTGGAGCGCTGCGAGCAACTCGGTGTATTGAGCGCGGTCTGTCTCAATTTGTGTGTTCAGCGTGACGGCGCGCGCCGACAGGCTTTCTGTTTCCCTCTCAAGGGCCGTTAAATTTGTTTCTATCGCTTGTGTTTGACGCGCGGTTTTCGCGAGCGTTCGTTTTAGGTTTGAGACATCTTTGCGGACTTTCTGCCGCTCGCTCTCCAGCGCATTGGCTTTTTCTCGGGCGGCTTGTTCTTTTTTGGTCAGGACGTCGACATCGGTTGAGCTTTGCGCGAAGCTTGGAGGCGACGCGGTCAAGCAAGCTGCTAGAGCCAATATAACGAGAGCATTCCGCATGACAGACACATGGGGTATAACGTCTTTACCGTGCGTTAATCACGAGGGGCGTTCCCACTTTAATCTCGATGATAAGGCGTTTTCGCGAGAATAGATAAGGCCCGATAAACTTGCTCGGCTGCCATGACGCGCACCATTTTATGAGGCCAAGTTTGTGCGCCAAAACTCCATTTGGTGATCCGTCCGGGGCGCATCTCTTTTATAACGGAAGGCTCAAACCCGTCCGCGCCGCCGATCACCATATAACTGACCCCGACACCGTCATCGCGCAAGCGAGAGAAATGGCGGGCGATGTCGCGCGATGTCGGGCTCTTTCCGTGCTCATCTAAAATAATGAGCTCGTCGGAGGCATCAACGACAGACAGGAGTTTGCGGGTTTCTGAAGCGCGGTCATATTGACCTTTTAGCTCAACACCCTGTTCCTCAACGGCAAGAAAGCCTGTTCCGCGCGCCAATCCTTGGGCGCGTGCCATATAATCATCAATGAGAGTTTTTTCAGGCCCGCTGCGCAACACACCGCCAGCCCGTAAAATCAGTTTCACGCTTCTTCTGTCGTATCTTTCGGCGCTTCCTCTTTCACCCCGTGTAGAGCGTTGGGCAGGGGAA
>CAZSKH010000208.1:0-2217 GCA_964607395.1 uncultured Algimonas sp. | reverse complement strand
GTCGTATCTTTCGGCGCTTCCTCTTTCACCCCGTGTAGAGCGTTGGGCAGGGGAACCGACCAGATTTTTTCTAAATTATAAAAGACACGCACTTCCGGTCGGAATACGTGAAGGATGACGTCACCGGCATCAATCAGAACCCAATCGGAGGCCTTCTGACCTTCAACCACAAGCTCCTTGAAGCCGCGTTCCTTCAATCCGCGTTGGACATAGTCTGCCAATGCACTGACATGACGATTTGATCGTCCAGAGGCCACGAGGAGGTAATCTGCGATAGAGGACTTCCCGCGAATGTCGATTTCAATGACGTCCTGAGCCGAATTTTCGTCCAGAATGTCTTTGATAAAATCTGAAAGCGCTTTGGAGTCCGGACCGTCTTTGATCGTAACTTTGGCGGGGGTTTCTTGATGTGCGGCGGTCAGAAGACTCTCCATGAGATATTTGGTATTTTCAGCGCTAACACATGTTGACAGAATATGCCACTCGCTAAAGGGACGCGCGAATAGCGGATGAGCTGCGTTTGTCCAGCGGTAGAGTCAGGTAGGTCCAAGCGGGAGCGGGCCTGTCTTTCAGCGTATGCGCCTGATCCTCTCCGATACGCGCAAAATCATATTGCCTGGCAGCCTGTCCCAACCTCGCGCGAATGGGTGAACCGGGGCGGGCGATGACAGCAATCGGCACTGTATCAAAGATCTGCTGCCAAGCGCGCCATTTTGGAAATTGCAGCAAATTATCCGCCCCCATCATAAAAACAAACTGGGTATCCCGTTGGCGCGATTTTAGGGTGGTCAAAAGGTCGATCGTATATTGTGTGCGATATTGTAGCTCGATGTCCGATACCCGCATATTGGGCGGGAGCGGAAGATTGCGAACGGTCTCAGCGCGGCTGTCCCAGCTCGGTTGTTCAGGCTTTAGGGGGTTTTGCGGACTGACGAGCCACCAAATTTCATCCAGTTGGAGCTGCCGTAGTCCCGCACGCGCGACATGAAGATGCCCGCCATGGGCGGGATTAAAGGACCCGCCGAAGAGACCGACCGATCTCAAACCCGTATCTGCCCTGTGCCGCGCACTTGATATTTATAACTGGTCAAATGCTGCGCCCCGACCGGGCCGCGCGCATGTATGCGGCCTGTCGCAATGCCGATTTCTGCGCCGAACCCAAATTCCCCGCCATCTGCATATTGCGTTGAGGCATTATGTAAGACGATGGCACTGTCCACGCGGTCAAGGAAGATTTGCGCGGCCGCGGCGTCCTCTGCAAGGATCGCGTCCGTATGTCCGCTTCCATATTTCGCAATGTGGGACAGGGCAGCAGCCATATCATCGACCACCGCGATGTTTAATATCGGTGCGAGATGTTCCGTTTCGAAATCATTTTCCGAAGCGGGTATCGCGGCTTTCAGATAGGGGAACGCCCTTGTATCCGCACGTAGCTCGCATTGCGCCCCGATTGCCGTTTCTAGCGCGGGTAAAAACATTGCGGCGATCTGTGCGTCAACTAGAACTGTTTCTGTCGATCCGCAGACACTCGTTCGGCGAAGCTTTGCATTTTCTACGACTTGCACAGCTAGGGCAATGTTTGCGCTTTCATGGACGTAACTATGGTTCAGACCGTCCTCATGGGCGAGGACCGGGATACGCGCTTCTTTTTGAACCCGCGAGACGAGGCCTTTTCCTCCGCGTGGAATAATGAGATCAATCGCCGCGTTCAAACCATCCAGCATAAAGCCAACGGCGGCCCGGTCAGTCGTTTGAACAAGATTAATGGCGGTTTCCGGCAATCCTGCATCGCGTAGGCCAGATTGGAGCGTGCTGTGTATCGCCCGATTAGAGCGCACGCTCTCAGACCCACCGCGTAAAATACAAGCATTGCCAGATTTCACGCAAAGCCCGCCTGCGTCAGCTGTTACATTTGGTCGGCTTTCATAAATCATACCGATAACGCCAAGCGGGACACGGACCTTTGAAAAATGCAGGCCATTTGGCTGCGTCCATTCTGTCTCAACTGCGCCAATGGGGTCGGGCAGGGCGGCAATGGCGTCCAGCCCTTGCGCAATGCCTTCGATCCGGCCCGCATCCAGTTTTAGGCGATCCAGCAAAGGCGCAGAAATCCCTTTTTTCGTTGCGGCGTCCATGTCTGCTGCATTTGCCAAAAGAATATTGGCCTCGCGGGCGCGGATATGTTTGGCCATAGCTTTTAAGGCCGCATTTCGTGTG
>CAZSKH010000207.1:0-4697 GCA_964607395.1 uncultured Algimonas sp. | reverse complement strand
AGTATAGACCCGTCAAATTTTACGCCGAGAACACAAAGGCTAAACAAGCCGGGTTTTCTAAATTCGAAACAGAAAGCGAGTATTACTTTTGCCGCTATATTGACGGCAAGATCGCTATGCTCAGTCAAGCTTACACAAGCGCGGCAGGGCGAGACAACGGTATCGAGTCCGTCAAGAAAAATGAAAAGTTAGCCAAAAGATTCGTTTTTGAGCCACGGGGTTCGAAAGCGCATGGTTTTGCGTTAAAAGCAGGTAATGGCCAAGAGATCGCTATTAGTCCAGATTACGCCAGCTTGGCGCAGGCCGAGCAGGTGTCTGGTCGTTTGACAGGTAAGACAAAGGCTAAGAAAAGCGCGCCAAAGAAAACCGCCCCGAAGAAAGCTGCGCCCAAAAAAGCAGCAAAAGCAAAAGCTACGACTGCGGCATTCACATCCGCTGACCAACGAATCGAGAATTACAAGCCTTTGGCGTTTTACCAAAAGCATGGCGGTAAGGCTGACGGATTTAATAGCTTTGAACAAAACGGAGCCCATTATTTCCATTATAATGAAGGCGGTGAGATCGTTCTAATCTCGGAAAGTTATACGTCCAAAGCGGGACGTGATAACGGGATCGCATCCGTGAAAAAGAATATTAAGCGTAAGGCCGCCTATCAGCATCATAAGCATAAAAATGGCAAACATTACTTTGACCTGAATGCGGCCAATCATCAGGAAATTGCCACATCGCGTTGGTACGGCTCTGCCGCCGCAGCCACTGCCGGTGCCGCATATCTTCTGGGAACCCGTCGCCGCGTAACGCGTAGCAAAGCAAAACCCGCCGCAGCTGCGTCGGCTGCTGGGGCCGTTGCTGCCAGCGCTGCACCTGCAAAAGCAAAGCCCGTTAAGAAAGTATCTGCCGCACCTAAACCCAAACCGGTCAAGAAAAGCCGTAAACCCGCAGCCGCCGCATTGGCCGCTGGCGGTGTGGCTGCCGCAGCCAGCGCGAAGACTTCCGCTCCGAAACGTAAACCTGTCAAAAAGAAAACGAAGCCCGCCTTGGCCACTGGCACCGTTGCCGTTGCTGCATTGGGGGGCAGTACCGTCGCCGCAAAGACCAACGCCGTCAAAGAAGCGGCTGTGCCCGTCAAAGCTGGCGCGCTCAAAGCTGTGCCTAAAGCCGCTCCTGTTGTTGCTCCGGCCCCTGTCGTCGCTGCTGTAGCGGGAACGACAGCTGTTGCTGGCGCAGCTGCTATCGCTGCAACGCCCAAAGCTGAACCCGTGGTCGCCGCGCCTGTCGCTGCCGCTCCGATTCCCGCCGCGCCTGCTGCTATCGCTGAAGGTGGCGGTATTTGGGGGTGGCTGAAGTGGCTGCTTCTTTTGTTACTCGCGCTATTCGCTATGTTTTTTCTGTTCAAATCTTGCGTCGGCGGTGATGCGGACGGAAAAGCGACACCGGCTGCGACGACAACACAATCGGCTGTTCCGGCGGCCATGGTCACATGTTGGAATGGCTCTAAAGCTGAAACGGATCAGGCTTGCCCGACAAAAGTGACCTGCTGGGATGACAGTTTTGCGACTAGCCTCTCGGCTTGTCCCGTCCAGCCCGCCGCTAAAGACTTTGACTGTTGGGATGGCTCGAAAGCGGTTAATCTCGCTGGATGTCCGGCTGAGCCTGTCGCGTCTGCTCAGGCGGCCCCAAAGACAACTGCCGGCACAACCATCAGCGCCGCCTTACCCAAAATGTCGGTTGCAAACGCAACCGCGGGTAGAACGAATATGAAAATGTCCGCTCCATCTGTCACAGATCGGATGTGCGCATCCTCATCCAACGTCTTGTTTGATGTGAACACGTCGACACCCGTCAGCGTTGGCCGTCTTGGAACTAACCCGCAATTCGGGAATTCCCTCGCTTACACGCCCGACGAGTTCTTCCGCCGTCTCCAAGTGAAATACCGCACGAGCCCGCGCGATAAATCCTTTTTGGATCTTTTGGCGAAGTCATTGGGTCATGGTGAGTTCGCGAATATGAATGCCTCAATGTTTAGCGATGATACATTGGCACAGGGCTCGTCGGGTTTGCTCGGATTTGGGGCGCAGCATGCTCTGCAATTCTCGACACTGAACTTAAGGGACCAAACGCATCTCGAAGCCTTTAAGGTTCAGTCTGCAAACGGGACAGATATCCATTTCATGAAACGCTGCGGCAATTATATGTATGTCTGCCAGCCCTAGGCTCCAACACATCTGACTGTTTAGCGGAGGCTTTGGCCTCCGCTTTTTTGTTGGCCTCATGTCAGCCCCCCGCTAGGAGGCGCGCATGACAAGTTTTCTCACAGTCGCATTAGGCGGTGCTATTGGCGCCAGCGCTCGCCACGGGCTGGGGATTATATCGCTGCGCCTATTCGGCCCGGGTTTCCCAATGGGGACTTTGCTCGCGAATATTTTGGGTGGGTTGCTGATGGGAATTCTGATGGGATGGTTGCTGCGCGAAATGCCGTCCAATGCAAATTCTATTCGCCTCTTTGCGGGTGTCGGTGTGCTCGGCGGATTTACGACCTTTTCCGCCTTTTCCCTCGATGCCATGCGGATGTTGGAAACCAAGGCTTACGGTGTCTTTTTCGGATATGTGGGCGCGTCTGTTATTCTGTCAATTGCGGCTGTCGCTTTGGGCTTATTTTTAATGAGAACCACCCCATGAGCGCTGTTCAAAAGCTCACCATTCCGGAGCACGATGCCGGACAGCGTTTGGACCGCTGGTTCAAACGACAATTCCCGCATATACCGCATGGCAAAGTTGAAAAGTTGTTACGCAAGGGCGAAATCCGTGTCGACGGAAAACGGGTGAAGGGAAATGCCCGAATAGAAGGCGGGCAGGTCGTTCGCGTTCCACCATTACCTGACCCATCTGATATGTCTGGACCAAAACCGGTATCCGAAACGGATGCGGAGTTCATTCGAGGTCTTGTTATCTATGAAGATGCCGAGCTCATTGCTATCAACAAGCCCGCTGGCATTGCGGTTCAAGGCGGCACGAAAACGACGCGCCATATCGATGGTATGTTACCGGCACTCGGTGAGGGACGCCGTCTTGTGCATCGCTTGGACCGCGACACCTCAGGCGTCCTGTTGATTGCGAAAACTGCGGCAGCGGCGAAATGGGCGGGCCGCGCTTTTCAAAGCCGCCGGGCTGAGAAAATTTATTGGGGTATCACCAATGGCGTCCCGCGCCCCATTTCAGGCGAGATCAAAGGCTATATGGCCAAAGGCCGTCTGGATAATCGCTTTGGCAATATCAATGAAGGTAAAGAGGTCATGTTGGCCGTAAGGCATGGCCATGACGGCGGGAAGCACGCCCGCACGCTTTACGATGTGCGCAGTCAGGCGGGGCAAAAAGCCGCTTGGGTTTGTATGATGCCGCTGACCGGACGGACGCATCAATTGCGGTTGCACATGCAGCTGCTCGGCGCGCCCATTGCTGGTGATCCCAAATATATGACGGACCGCCCGCAGCCGACGACATTGGAGAATGTTCTGCATCTTCACGCGCGATCTTTAGAATTGCCGCGCGAAGGTAGGCCGTCACTAAAACTGGTTGCGGAGTTACCGGAACACATGATTTTTGCTTTCAAAATGCTAGGCTTTAACCCCAAAAATGATGCTGTTGATTGGGATGAGTTGAAGTGAGCAGCTTGTCTGAAACGGTTCAAAATCTGCACAACGCCTATACGTCGGGCGAGTATTTTCAGGCGGAATTGGGCGTCAAAGACGCTTTATTAAAATGGCCGGAAGATACGAATTTGCTCCAATTGGGCGCGCTCACCGCTTTGGCCATTCATCAGGTTGTGACAGCGCATCAGCGTGTCGACGCCGCTGTTGACAAAATGTCTATGACCGCAGAACTCGCCAATATTAAAGGCCGCGTTCACAAGGCGTCAGGGGGTTGGGCCGCTGCGGAGGCTGCATATGACCTGTCTCAAAACCTCGATCCCGGTTTTGATCGTGCCAGAATTAACCGTCTGAATTTGTTCTCAACCTCCGATCAACCAAAACGCGTTTTGGAGGAGCTCGAAACCGGCTTTGACTTTGGCGAAATGGGCGAAGTCGCCCGATCTCAGGCCTTGACGGATTTAGGTCGATATTCCGAAGCTTTGGAAGTTTTGAGAGCCTTGACGTCAAAGACATATGAAGATGAAATTATATTCCAGCGCATCAAATGCTTTGCGGCTTCCGAACAGCTCGACCAAATGCTGATCGCATTTGAGGCCTTGTCTCCTGTCTCAGCGTTGCGCGCACAGGCGTTAACCGTTGTCGTCAACGCTCATGCAATGCGCGGCCAAAAAGAACAATCAGTCGATCTCATTCAAGGGGCCCTCAATCCGGATACAAAAAACCCGAATTCAAGCGCGGTTGAGGTGCAAGCTGTTCGGTTGCTTCGCCGGATCGGGGAGGCAGATAGAGCCGATGTTGAACTTAGAAAACTAGCGGCCCTTTATCCTGAGGACAGCGAAATTCTAAGTGAACTCGCAGAACAAGCCCGCCTGCAAAAGCAATTCGGTAAAAGTTGTGAACTCCATCAAAAGGCTCTTAGTGCAAATCCGGGGAACTTTCAGATGATGTGCGGTTTCGCACAAGCTGCGATTTCAGCGAAGCGATTTGTTGAGGCCCAAACAATTCTGCAAGGCGCACTAGCGCAATCGCCCAATAATCAATTTCTAT
>CAZSKH010000206.1:0-4699 GCA_964607395.1 uncultured Algimonas sp. | reverse complement strand
TTTAACAGGCGCATGACCAACATAGGTTTCTTGCCCTGTGAGCCATGGGAAGGTTTCGTTCGAGAGGTTAGACCCACATATCGGCTGTAAGAGATCCCGAGACTTCGGGCCTGCAACAACAAATACACCCATAGAGTTGGTCAAATCTGTCATTTGCACAGAGCCGTCAGTCGGCATGTGCTTACGCAACCAATCATGATCGAGACGATGATATGCCCCGGCGGAGACGAGATAGAAACTCGTCTTGCTTTCTCGCTGAACGGTGAATTCTGAATGCACCCCGCCTTTTTCCGTCAAGCCATGGCACAATGCCAACCGCCCGACAGTCACCGGCATTTTCTGAGCCAGGATCCTGTTAAGAAACTTCACAGCGCCCGGACCTTCGATGCGGCATTTCGCGAAAGCCGTCATATCCAGCAGGCCGACATTTTCCGTGACGTTTTTGGCTTCATTGCCGACATGTTCAAAATAGGACGAGCGGCGGAATGACCAATCATCTTTTTGCTCAACGCCTTCAGGCGCAAACCAGTTTGGACGTTCCCAGCCAAAGAGCTGACCAAAGACTGCACCCTTCGCCTTCATGCGATCATAACAAGGCGCGGTGCGTAGAGGGCGCGCAGCTGCTCGTTCCTCATCCGGATAATGAATTTCGAAGACGTCCGCATAGGCCTCCTCATTCTTCTCAATCAGATATGATTTCGTAGCATAGGGCCCAAAGCGGCGCGGATCGACGCCCATCATGTCAACTGTTGGCTCGCCCTCAACAATCCACTCGGCAAGTTGCCAGCCTGCGCCGCCGGCGGCTGTAATACCGAAGCTGTGTCCCTCATTGAGCCAGAAATTTTTCTTATCCCAAGCGGGACCAACAATAGGATTTCCGTCAGGCGTGTAAGCAATCGCGCCGTTATAGACTTTCTTGATACCAAGGTCCTCGAAGATTGGGACGCGGTTAATCGCGCTCTCAATATGCGGCATCAGACGATCAAGATCTTCTTGAAACAACTCATATTCCGACTGGTCATCAGGACCATCAACATAACACGCCGGCGCGCCATGTTCATACGGACCAAGGATTAAGCCGCCCGCCTCTTCGCGCATATACCAGCTTCCGTCCGATTCTCGCAGGACGCCCAATTCCGGTTCACCCTTTTCACGACGCGCCAGAATTTCGGGATGTGCCTCTGTAACGATATATTGATGTTCCACAGGCACAACAGGGATATTAAGACCGATCATCTCCCCCGTTTTGCGTGCAAAGTTACCCGTACAGGAAACGACATGCTCGGCAATAACATCACCCTTATCCGTCTTCACCTTCCACAGACCGTCAGACATTTGATCAATACCCGTGACAGTCGTGTAGCGGTGAATTTTCGCCCCGCCCTCACGCGCCCCCTTAGCAAAAGCCTGTGTCAAATCTGCGGGCTGAACATAACCATCTTCTGGATGACGCATAGCACCAACCAAGCCGTCTTTTTTAGCAAATGGCCAAATCTCAACGACTTCTTCCGGCGTCATAAACTCGACTTCCACGCCGATCGTTTGGGCCACGCCAGCATATTGCAAATACTCATCCATACGGTCTTGGTTCGTCGCGAGCCGAATATTGGAAACAGGCCGGATCCCCACGTCCTGACCCGTCTCAGCTTCAAGGTTTTTATAAAGTTCAACGGAATATTTATGAAGCTGCCCGACCGAGTATGACATGTTGAACAAAGGCAACAGCCCCGCCGCATGCCACGTAGAACCAGACGTCAATTCTTTACGCTCTATGAGCATGCAGTCCGACCATCCTTTTTTAGCCAGATGATACAGCGTTGAAACCCCAACGACTCCGCCGCCAATTACGACGACTTTTGCAGTGGAAGCGATTTCTTGTTTTGTATTCGCGTCGCTCATAATATTCCCCATTTTCTAACGTGACCGTGACCCGCTTCAAAGCTCGGCCAAGACCTCAGAAATAAACATATCCAGTATTGTCTCACACTCTTCACGCGTAATGGCCGCGCCAATTTGTTGCTCAATCCAGAGGCCGCGATGTAAAGCATTCAGTTTATATGCAAGAATTTTTGCGCGTGGACGCGACACACCTAACTGACATAAATCATAGGTGAAATTTGATATCAGACGCGCATTATAAACTTTGAAAAGACGTCCGGTCTTCGCATCACTTCCCGCATGGACCCACAAGTGAGGCCAAACTTTTGCAGCGACACTCGACACCTGACCCGACTTAAAGAACACACTTATCGAGCGACGAACGCGCGCAATTGGATTGGCTTCAGACTTCCGAACCTCGAGCAAATCTAAGCGTATGGTCTTAATGACGAATACGAAGGCAGAATAAATGAGATTGCTTTTCGTCTCGAAAAAATAGTGGATCGCGGCGGTCGAAACGTCGGCCTTTTTACTAACGGATTTCGTGGTCAACCCAGCCAAACCGTCCTCGACCATCAACGTCAAAGCACTTTCAATGATAGACTGCGATGTATCGTTTGCGGCGTCTCGTCTGACACTGGCCTTCATAATCCATACCTTGTCGCCGGCGATTAAGCGAACTTACTAATCAGTTAGTAAGTGACTTAAAGCAAGACTTTCATACTGTCAATTAGCCATACCCACATTTCTAAGCTGCGAATTCACGATAGTTTTTGTCGAATTCAAGACAGTGTTTTCAATTGGGACTTTTATGACACGACAAAGAGAAAACATGTATCGGAACAAAAACTAGTCCCAAATTCATGTCCGACACGTCAATTTGGACTTGAAGGATTTGCTTGAAAATATGCTGAAAGGCACCAAATGTCCGCTAAAATAATCAATGGAAAAGTCTTTGCAGATAATTTGCGCAGCCAGCTTTCGGAGATTGTAATCAACCTCAGAAAATCTCACGCTGTCCAACCTACCCTCGCTGTTTTACTCGTTGGGAATGACCCTGCCAGTAAAGTTTATGTCAAAAATAAGATAAAATTTACAAATGAAGTTGGCATGCAATCTCGTCACATCCGCCTCCCGAAGGATAGTGGTGAGGCATCAATCATAGAGCATGTGAGAGCCTTGAATGAAGACGAAGACATCGATGGAATTTTAATTCAACTGCCGCTTCCAAAACATATAAATTCGGATCGCGTCATCGCAGAGATTGACCCCAGCAAGGATGTTGACGGCTTAACTGAAGTATCCGCCGGTAGGTTAGTTCTGGGAGCTTCAGGCCTTCGCCCTTGCACACCAACCGGTTGCGTCATGCTCGCAAAAGACGCTTTGGGGGACTTATCAGGCAAGCATTGCGTTATTATAGGAAGGTCTATTTTGGTCGGAAAGCCGGCGGCTCTACTATTTTTAGAACAGAATTGCACTGTCACAATTGCGCATTCCAGAACAAAAAATTTAGAAGCAGAATGCAAAAGAGCTGATATATTGGTCGCGGCAGTTGGCCGAGCTGAGATGGTTAAATCGAGATGGGTCAAAGACGGAGCTTGTGTTATTGACGTCGGTATTAATCGTGTCCCCAATCAAGACAAACCTGGAAAAACAAAGCTTGTCGGAGATGTCGATTATGAAGATGCAGCTCAGAATGCTGGTTCCATCACCCCTGTTCCCGGCGGCGTTGGCCCAATGACCATTTCTTGCCTGCTGCGCAACACCCTTATTGCGGCCCACAACCGCCGGTCAATAGACTTGCCTCGGTCGCTCATGGACGTCTAGGTTAAATAGAATGATTTCGCGCCCAATATCTGAAAATCGCGGAACTCAGAACTGTGCAACACTAAACACCGCAACCGAGACTTATAATATATGTCAGAAGACCTAAATTTAGAACCGGAAGATAGTCCCTGCAAACTCGTTTGTTCCATGGAGAAAGAAAGCGGTTTATGTTTCGGCTGTGGCCGAACGAGCGATGAAATCGCGCAATGGACACTGCTGAGCGAAAGTAAGCGCAAACAAATCCTCTCTGAATTACCTGCGAGAATGCCTCCTCTAGACATTCTGCGAGAAGAGCGGCGAAAACGACGTCGGGTCAATCGACGCAGATCAAATGATAAATCATGAAAGTGTCCGATCTTTCCGTTTCAAAACGTGAAGCCCGGCGGCGGGCTCGCAAAGTCAGAGCCTCAATTCCAGATAAAAATGTTGGTGCTGAACTGGTAAGTCATTGGCCCATCGAGCATTTTAATGGAAAATCAATTGCTGGCTTCTGGCCCATCAAAGATGAAATTGACCCACGATTACTCCTGAAAAATTTGCAGGACAAAGGCAACACGATTGCGCTGCCTGCTATCGTTAAACCTGACCACCCCCTAGAGTTTCGGCAGTGGACACCAACAATGCAGCTCGTCGATGGGCCATTTAAAACATTAGAGCCTCCCTCCGAGGCCGTCAAAATCTTGCCTGATATTGTTTTCGTACCCCTACTTGCCTTTAACTCTGAAGGTGAAAGATTAGGCTATGGGGGCGGATTTTACGATCGAACACTTGCTAAGCTACGGAGCATGAAGAGCGTTTTTGCTTGCGGTGTAGCCTTTTCACCTCAAGAGACCAGATATATCCCTACAGATGAGTTCGATCAAAAACTAAATGGCATTTTAACAGAAAATTACTTTCGAAAATTCTAGGCACGGGTGTCCGTCGTCATATAATTTGTCTCAGATTTTGGCCCGGGCTAAGAGAGACTTTGCTCATCGTGTTGGTTGATATTAAG
>CAZSKH010000205.1:0-4752 GCA_964607395.1 uncultured Algimonas sp. | reverse complement strand
CCGAAATCGACCAGCGTTTGGATATCGGCTTGAATGCGGTCAGCGGAGGGTTCAGTCGCGATATTATAAAGATCTAAAACTTCGGATGGCGGGGCTGCTGCGGGAGCCTTAGGGCCGTGCGCAAAAGCTGTGCTGGCCGCGAGTAAAAATAACGTCGTAAGTGCAATGTGTTTCATAATATTCCTCTAGGCGTAGGCCAGTTTTAACACCGTGCCGTAGTCTTTTTGTGTTTCCATTTCATCGCCATGTCCCGCCTCAATCATGGCGCGGTGAAGCGCTTTCAAGCGGTAGCAAGGCACGAACATATAAGCGTGATGCTCGACGTGGTAGTTTACCCAATAGGGCGCGAAAAGGATTCGCTCTATCAGATTGGCGTGAGTGGTTCGCGCATGGGTCAGGGGATTGTCGTCATTTGTTGTCATGCCATGTTCCGCAATATTTCGCAGGCGCAAGCAGGCAAAGAACCATGTCCAAAGCGGCAAGAGCCAGAGCGTGAGGAAAAGCCAAGGATGTCCAATGAGGACAAAAATACCAAAGAGGCCCGCGTTAAAAACCCAAAATGGAAGCGATGAGTTTTTATCGAAGGCTTCGGTGCCGGCCATGCGCTGACCTCCGCGTTTCATTTTAAATGCGGCGTAGCGAATACGCAGAAATGTCAGGCCGGTCACATCGCGCAGGAACTTTCTGAACAAGCTCGCTTTCGTCGTTGGGAATTTTGAGGAGAGCGGCAGGTCCGGGTCATCTTTGGACTGCGCATATTTGTGATGTTTCAGATGATAATGCCGATAGGCCAGCATATCGCCGCCATAGGGCGCAGCCAGCAAATATTTTCCGACCCATTCGTTAATCGCCTTGTTTTCAAACATCACGCCATGCGCCGTATCATGGGCGAGAATGGACAAGCCGTGCTGACGTGAGCCTATAATCAGAAAAGCAGCGGCATAGACCCAAGGATTCGGAAACATGATGAAAGCCGCAATGGAGAGCGCGATGACGCCCCACACATGCAGGACCAACCCAGCACCCCACAGGTCAGAGCGTTTCGCGAGACGGCGAAGCTCTGACTTTGGGATATACTCAATGGCGGTTTTCATTACGAACAAGATGCGGGGTTATCAACGGCTTTGTCAATCCAGTTCAATCAAATGGCGTAGGTTCGAACTTGACGTTTTGGACTGAGTTAGAAAATAAGGCCCATGGAACGACTCGTCAAAGGCTATCAATCATTTCGCTCGGGTAATTATGAGCATCAGAAGGCGCTCTATGAAGAGTTAGGGCTACATGGCCAACACCCTGATATTATGCTGATTGGATGCGCGGATAGCCGGGTCGATCCAACGGATATTTTTCACGCCTATCCCGGACAAATGTTTGTTGCGCGAAATGTTGCCAATCTCATTCCGCACGATAATCTGGGCGATGATTATTGCTGCACCATGGCGGCGGTGGAATATGCCGTGTCAGTTATTGGCGTCAATATGATTGTCGTCATGGGACATGAGAGCTGCGGCGGTATCGCGGGCTGTATCTCGGGGTTGGGACGACAGCCTGACGGCGGATACGTCAACAAGTGGTTGGGGCAGATAAATCATGTCCATGATCGGCTTGTAGCTAGAGATGTTTCTAGCGATGATATGCAAGAAGCCATGGAGCTGGAATCTGTGCGGCAATCTTTGACAAACCTCATGACCTATGATTTTGTTCGGGAGAAAGTCGAAGGCGGAAAGCTAACTTTACAGGGCGCTTATTTCTCAATTGTCCACGCCGAATTAAAACTCGCGGATGAGGCAGGGGAGTTTAAACTTATCGCGCCTACGGGTTAAGCCGCAGCGACATTCGCGCCAATAACGGCGTAAGGGTCAATGCCGTTTTCGCGCATCTTCGCATGTACCGCGTGATATTGTGTCGGTAGGGTGATGCCGAGCTTTGCCCGAACCTCTTCGAGGGGAAGGGGCAATAGATCCATAATGTCTTCATAAACAATGTCTTGCGCCGCCTTTCCAATCCGGCGGGCTTCGTTAACGGATTTGAAGACTGGGGTGCCTTTGGGGGCGCTCTTACGCACTTCCCACGCTGCGCCATAGGCGATGAAGAGCACGCCGAGGCCGCCATGTTGTGCATAGGTGTAGCCTAAAACAGAAGCCTCGCCGATTGCGTCTCTGCCAAATCCCGTCAGGACATGCAGCATATCATGAGAGTCGCGTAAGCGGTCGCCATAGATATTCATCTCTGGATGACCAAAGTCACGGTTGATACCGGACCGATCATATTCATCGACAAGACCCTGAGCCGTGAGACCTTCGCGCGTCATGAAGTCCAGATAGGCGCGGCCTAAACTGCCATCCGGCAAGGTGCGCAACCATTCATGATTATCGAGCATAGCTGGCAGGTAGCGCTTTTCTTTCAAACGCGTCTGGCCTTTCTCTGAATTTGCAAATTTCACAAACTGTTTTTGGAAGCTGTTGCCGTTTAACGCTTCTATGACGTAGAAAACCTGAGTCGTATCTTCCTTATCCGCCATGAGTTTGCGAAAGTGATGTAGCGCCTTGAGCGGGCGTCTTCGACGTTTTTCGAATGATTTTACGGTATATGGGACGTTGGTCATGCAATTTTGTTAGCACGAAAAGCGTTTCCAAATCCATACCGTGTCTGCATAGTGCGCATTCATTCCTAATAAGGCGGTCCCAATGTTTGCACGGTTTTTAGTTTCAGTTGGGTGTGTGGCAATATTAGCGGGCTGCGGAGCCGCAGTGGAAGAGCGGGCCCCTGAGCATGTAACCGTCATTCTTGGCAATATACTCACCCAAAATGCAGACCAACCCGTTGCGAAGGCCATGATAATCGAAAACGGTCGAATCGTAGACATCCAAAATGAGACGTCGATCTCTCCTATCGGGAAAGCAAGAATCATAGATTTTTCCGGGCAAACCATCCTCCCCGGGTTTATCGACAGCCATGTGCATGTGCGGGAACTTGGCATGGACCGCATCAAAGCCAATCTTGTGGGTGTTGAGGCGGTCGAAGAAATTGTCACCCGCTTGCAAGCGCGGTTCCCAAATCCCGAACCCGGCGTCTGGCTCATCGGGCAGGGGTGGGACGAGGGCGTATTTGCCTCGCGCGGCTATCCTGACCGCGCAGCATTAGATACAGCCTTTCCTAATAACCCCGTCGCGCTGGAAAGCCTGCATGGATTCGGCGGGTTTTATAATGGCAAGGCGTTGGAGATAGCAGGCGTTACCGCCGCCACGGAAGACCCGGAAGTCGGCGATATTCTCCGCCGCCCTGACGGATCGCCGACGGGCGTCATGTTGACCCTCGCGCAAGACCTCGTCGATCAACACATCCCAAAACCCAGCCAAGCCAAATTGGAAGAAGCCATCGTGGCGGGTTTGACTGAGATGTCCGAAGCAGGCGTCACGTCAATCCATGAGGCGGGCATGACAGGAGCGGATGTTGCCGCGTTCCAAGCCCTCGCCGCGCGGAATGAACTCCCTATCCGCGTCTACGGATTGCTAGACGGGAATGATGATGCACTAATGGCGGAGTGGTTCGCGCGCGGGATTGCGGATGATGCGGAAGATTATCTCGATATTCGCGGGATAAAGGTCTTCTACGACGGTTCGCTCGGCTCTCGCACGGCTTTGATGGCGGAACCTTATTCAGATGAGCCGGATGCCGCGCGCCCGACGGAGCGGATTTCACCTGAGGACTTACAAAACCTAGCGGATGAAGCCGCAGATAAAGACTATCAGATGGCGGTACATGCCATCGGTGATGAAGGGAATAACCGCACGCTTGGAATCTATGAGACGGCGCTAAATGGTCAAACGGATGCAAGGTGGCGGATTGAACATGCGCAGGTTGTCTTGCCGGATTACTATGACCGCGCCGCAAAGCTCGGTGTTCTGTCTTCGGTCCAATCCTCTCATGCTGTCGGCGATAGTGCTTGGGCGGAAGATCGCGTCGGGCCGGACCGAATAAAATATGCCTATGCGTGGCAGTCCATCTTGGGTGCTGGCGGGGACTTGATGATCAACTCTGACCTGCCGGGCGAACCATGGACGCCTATGGAAACGCTTTATTTCGCCGTGAACCGAAAGAAGTTGGACGGAACGCCAGCGGATGGATGGTATGCCAATCAAGCGCTTTCCGTTGAAGAGGCGTTGAAAGCCATGACGATCACAAATGCCTATGGCGCATTCCAAGAGGAAAGCCTCGGCTCATTGGAGCGCGGCAAACGGGCGGACTTCGTCGTGTTGGACAAAGACCCGACCAAGGTCGAGCCTATGGCGCTAAAGGACATCAAGGTTACCGCCACATGGGTCGATGGAAAACCTGTTTTTCAAGACGACTAGGCCTTATAACTCGGTCGTTCCTTCATGCGCGCATGCCAGGCGAGGAGGGCGGTTTGGTCTTCCTGCGGCGTGACCTTCACCCAACGTCCAAAGTCTACAACGATTGTCGCGGTAATATCTGCGACAGAGTAAGCCTCGCCTGCGACAAATTCATTCGCGCTAAGTTGCCTGTCCAAGGTCTTGAAAAACCAGCCGAGTTTCATCACGCCGCGCTCTGCGAGTTCTGGTATTTGCGGGATATTTTTTGGCCCCGGCAACGCGCGGTCCTTCATCGCGGGGGAGCTATTGCGCAAGGCTTCCGCGGCCGACATCAGCCCGCCCATTTCGCAGCGCCAATTCCATGTTGCAATCTGAGCCTTCTCCATCGGTGTTGTTCCTAACAGCGCGGGTTCAGGAT
>CAZSKH010000204.1:2355-4834 GCA_964607395.1 uncultured Algimonas sp. | reverse complement strand
TGCCACAGCAGATGTTCCGCACCGCCAAATCCTACTTCGAGCCATAATTCGCCCTGTGGAATGGCCGCCTCCATATCCCATTTCAGCTGAGCAAAGGTCTTATCCCAAATCGCCTGCATATGGGGCGAAAGATTACGCCCCTTGGCGCGGCCAAAGGTGCGAAATTTATCGGATTCGCGGTCAAAGCTCATGGCCGCGCCTATAGGCGCAGCAGCGCGAACTATAAAGCGCTATTCGTCCTGATTATCACCCAGAGATCGGGCGAGTTCCAGAATTTGGCGGCGCACAGCTTTGTTTTTGATTTTCAAAATGGCTTTGGCGAGGCTAACCCCGTCGGTCGAATTGATGAAATCATAGACAATTGGTGACTGATCTGGCGTTTCAGGCAGAAGCGCTGAGCTTTCCGACTGACCGCCATATTCGGTCGACAGACCATCATAGAAAAAGCTCACCGGAACATCGAGGACCTCTGATAGCTTCCAAAGTCTGCTGGCGCCGACGCGGTTTGCGCCGCGCTCATATTTTTGAACTTGCTGGAAGGTAACGCCCAGCTTCTCGCCGAGTTTCTCTTGGCTAAGCCTGAGAATTTTTCGCCGAAGTCGCACGCGCGCGCCCACATGGACGTCCACAGGATTAGGCGACCTAGGGCCAGGTTTTTCACTCATGTCATTCCCATCTACGTCCGGTGACCGACGACAAGCGTCAATGGTGCCCCCACCATAAGATGTCGAACGTGTAGTTTAGTTATCGAAAGTTAGTGACGTGGTCCCACACCGCGCCGTCTAACGAGCGACGTTATGACGCAAATTAATAAACTTATCAATAGCAAGGCTACATTGATAAATTTGATATTATCATTGAATTTCAAAGGCGTGAGTAATTTGGTGTCAACATAACGCATATCTGTATCAACAATCTTACCGTGAATGCGGCCATATGGGTCCATCTGGCCGCTAATGCCGTTAGACGCCGCGCGGATAATTGGAAGGCCGGTTTCAATGGCGCGATAGCGGGCAATATTCGCATGTTGGGCGGGACCTGCGCTCTTTCCGAACCAAGCATCATTAGATTGGTTCAAGATAAACCCTGCCGGTTTGCCGTCGCCGCTTGGGGTTAATCCGGGAAAGGCGACCTCATAGCAAAGCTGCGGCGAGAGGCGCGGCAGGCCCGGGAAATCTGCGAGACGTTTCGTTTTCGCGGGCGAGATCGAGGCTAGATTTGTGGAGATAAGGGGAAACTGCACATCATCGAACCAATCCATAAATGGGATATGTTCGCCAAAGGCGACGAGCTTTCGTTTTCGGTTTGCAGCGGCGACGGCCGGGACGCCGTCAGCGTCAAATTCAATTGCGACCGATACATTGTAAACGCGTTGCCGCCCGCCCTCCATTTCATATTGCAGTGAGTTCATCAGCCAGACTGGGGGCGTTATATCTTCATTCGCCAGCAAGCCGCCGACCGCATTTAGCAGCCCCGGATCATCCATGGCGGGACGGTAGAACCCCCGCACGGCCCCTTCCGGCCAGACAAGATGTGTAATCTCTTTAATTCCCGGTTTGATACTGGCGATGATAAAATCATTGGTGATCGCAACAGAGCTATTTTGCTCCATCATGTCGGATTGTTTAAACGGGACCGAAACAATGCGCATATTGATATCTGGCTGATACTCTAGCGCGGCGCCGGATAAACGTAGATGTCCAATGCCGTAAAGCGCGAGGATTGGCAAAATCGCCAGAGCTATGGGCCATTTCTTTTCCCGCCAAAATATGGCTTGGCCTAAAGCAGCGCTTATCATCAAAACGAGGGCCGACAATCCATACGCCCCGATCCACCGGGCGATTTGCGAGGGCCGCGATCCGGCTTCAAAAATATAGGCCGGGAGGTTCCAGGGAAATCCGCCAAAGATATGACCGCGAACAAGCTCAGCCAAAGTGAAAGCGGCGGTAAATCCGAGCACAGCCAAAAATCCAGAGAGCTTAGCCCGTGCAAGGAACGCCCCGGCCAGCCCCCAAAATACGGCGAGCAACCCTGCAAGCCCGGCCACCATAAAGGGCATGATCGGAATGAACTCAGGGCCGCGTTCAATAAAGGCCGAGCCGACCCAAAATGTCCCTGCCGCAAAGTAGCCCAGCGCCCACCACATCGCCGCAGAAAATCCAAACCGTCTGGGGCGCTCCGCCTCCGCCACCCCTTGCAGCCGGGCAAAGAGACAGGCCAGCGAGGTCAGAGTGAGGGGCCAAAAATGAAAAGGCGCTTGCCCCAACACAGCGACCGCGCCCAAAACCAGCCCGACACCGCGTCCAGCCCACCCGTCTGTGCGAAGTAGAAGCGGCGCTTGCATTTAGGGTTTTGGTTTTACCGGCGGCGCAGCGGGCGCATCTGCGGGTTTCGCCGTCAGTTTTGCATGGGGTGTTTCCGAGAGTTTCCGTTTCGTATCCGCAATGCGCAAACGTTTCACACGGCGCGAGTCGGCATC
>CAZSKH010000204.1:0-2255 GCA_964607395.1 uncultured Algimonas sp. | reverse complement strand
GTTTCCGTTTCGTATCCGCAATGCGCAAACGTTTCACACGGCGCGAGTCGGCATCCATGACTTCAAATTCAACGCCCGACGCATGGCGGATGATTTCCCCGCGTTCCGGCACCCGGCCCGCAAGGGTGAAAATCAACCCACCCAGCGTATCAACATCGTCTTCTTCATCTGGCGTCGCGAAATCGCGGCCCATGGCTTTTTCGAAATCATCGATAAGAATGCGCGCATCGGCTTCCCAGACAGAGCGTCCGTTCTTGCCCGTGACGATCTGCACTTCGGGCTCTTGTTCGTCATGTTCGTCGTCAATATCGCCGACAATGGTTTCAATCAAATCCTCAATCGTGACCAGCCCGTCTGTGCCGCCATATTCATCCACCACGACGGCCATATGTATGCGCCGTCCCTGCATCCGCCGCAGCAGATCTTGCGCCAGCATTGACGGCGGAACAAAGAGCACTTCGCGCCGAATATATTGCAGCACTTTTTTGGCGGGATAGGTTTTATTCGTCCGGCCCTTCGCATCCAACATCAAATAGGGCAGCAAGTCCTTGATATGGACCATCCCAATCGGCTCATCGAGGGTCTCTTTATAAACGGGCAGGCGCGAATGCCCGGCGGTCTTAAAAGCGGCAGACAGCTCGGTCAGGGTCGCGCTGCTGTCTACGGCGACAATATTGGCGCGCGGCACCATCACGTCATCTACGCGCAGGCGGTGAAAGCGCTCGGCGGCGGTGACCATACGGCGCTGCGAGATATCCGACGCTTTTGGCGTTGATGGCGCGTCCGGTTCGTTGCGTTTGAGAAGGTCTCGCAAGCGGCGCTTGGGCGGCTGCGCGGTCGGAATGTCGTCGGTCATGATAAGATTAGTCGTCACTCACCTGATAAGGGTTGTCAATGCCCAGCCGCGCCAGAGCCGCAATTTCAATCGCTTCCATCGTGGCCGCTGTCTCATCAGTTTGATGGTCAAAACCCTGCAAATGCAGCCAGCCGTGAATGATGAGATGAACCGCATGCGCCTCGAAAGACTCGCCTTTTTCAAGCGCCTCGCGCGCCACCGTCTCCCGCGCGAGCACGATATCGCCCAGAAGCGGCCCGGTTTGCGGGAATGACAGCACATTGGTCGGCGCATCCTTCCCCCGATAATCGCGGTTCAAAACCCGAACCTGCGCATTATCGGAGAGCACCAATGAAAGCTCACCCTCCCGAGGGCTTTCCAATTCTGCGGAGGCAGCGGAAACCGCGGCCTGCGCAAGGGAGGCGCAATCGCCCCAACCCTCGGCTTGGACAGCAATGTCTATGGGATGTGTCATCGCGCGCCCTTTATCGGAGGCCGCCTAGCGTTGAAAGCCCTAAGAGCCGCCGCTCCCCAACTTCTTGCCCATCCCCGCTTCCGGCATTTTACTATTGGGCCGCACGGCAATCACAAAGACCCCGCCCAGTGAAATCACCGCGCCCAAAAGGAGCTGCGGGGTGATCGCCTCATTGAGTAAAACAATACTCAAAATCACGCCCCAGATCGGCGTCATGAGCGTCAGCGGCGAGAGCAGCGAAATATCATATTTTTTAATCAGGTGATAAAACCCGCCATGGCCGAAAATTGACACGCCAACCACGGCAAATAGGGTCGCGATCCAGACCCACCATCCGCCGGTGATATAGCTATCCACCTGCCCGCGCTCAAAAAGCGCAGAAATCACGAAGAGCGGCGCGAAGGAAAACAAGCCGATCCAAGCTTGGCTTTGCAGCGCCGTGATAGGCGTCATGCGTTTCATCAAAATACCGCCCACCGCCCCGATAAAGGCCGCCGCCGCAATATAAAGCAGGCCAAAACTGACGGTGAAACTCCCCGGGTCTATCGCGATGAGCAACACCCCCGCAAAGGCGAGCATAATGCCCAGCCCCCGCCGCCAGCCAATCGTCTCGCCGAGAAAGGCCATGCTCATCAGGGTCGCAAAGGGCACGCCCAATTGCCCCACAACCGAGGCGGCAGAGGCTTCTGCATTGGCAAGCCCGACAAAGAGCAAGGCGAAATGTCCCGACCCAATGAAAAACGAGACAAGGAAAAGCGTCCCAAGGTCTTTCGGAATAGGCCGCAAAAATGGCAGCAATAAAACCGCGACACCCAAAAACCGCAAACCCGCAAAGAATAGCGGCGGAACAGCCGCCTCAAAAACCACCCACCGCGTAATGACAATGTTCAGTCCCCAGACGAAACAGACAGTGAAGAGAAGAAGGAAGTCGCGGAAGGTCATGGG
>CAZSKH010000203.1:0-4866 GCA_964607395.1 uncultured Algimonas sp. | reverse complement strand
GTTAAACCTGACCACCCCCTAGAGTTTCGGTAATGGACACCAGCAATGCAGCTCGTCGATGGGCCATTCAAAACATTAGAACCTCCTGCCGAGGCACCAGAAATCTTTCCTGATATTGTTTTTGTGCCCCTACTTGCCTTTAACTCTGAAGGCGAAAGACTTGGCTATGGAGGCGGATTTTATGATCGGACACTGGCTAAACTCCGAAAGACAAAAGAGATTTTCGCCTGCGGCATCGCTTTCTCAGGCCAAGAAACTAACTATATTCCGACAGATAAATTTGACGAAAAATTAGATGGTATTTTGACAGAAAGCTATTTTCGGGAGATTTAGATAAAACACTTTTACTTCTTTTAGTAATTCCACATCGTCCCGTCTTCCAGACGCACAATCGGATGATAGCGGCGGTCGAAGCTATATTTCTTCGCTTCACGCTCATCGAAATCCACGCCAAGGCCGGGGGCGTCGCTGACGTAGAACATCCCCTTTTCAAGTTTATGCTCTGACGGGAAGAGCGCGTCGCATTCCGGCGTTCCCAACACCAGGTATTCTTGAATCCCAAAATTTGGCGCCCAAACATTCAAATGGGCTTGCGCTGCCATGGAAAGCGGGGAATGGCTTGGCGCGCCGTGGAAACCCGTCCGCACATTATGTATCCCGCAGAGGTCCACAATCCGTTTCACATGGGTAATCCCGCCCGCATAGGTGACGGAGACGCGGATGAAGTCGAGCAACTCCTCCTCGATCATGGTTTTGCAATCCCACAATGAATTAAACACTTCGCCAATCGCTATGGGAGTTGTCGAATGCTGGCGGATAAGCCTTAGCGCATGTTGGTCATCCGCAGGCGTCGGGTCCTCCATCCAGAACAAATTATATTTTTCGATTTCTTTAGCAAAGGCGGCGGCCTCGCGGGGGCGAAGGCGGTGGTGAACATCATGCAAGAGTTTGAGATCCGGTCCGAACCGTTCGCGAACGGCCTCAAAGACCTTTGGCATATATCTAAGGTATTTTTCCGAGTCCCAAATCTCCTGATCCGGGAGCGTGCCATATTCCGTAATGAAGTCTTTCCCGCTGCCCGCGTCATTCCCCTTGCCTGTCGCGTAACCTCCCGCATTTTTGCCCCCTGGCATATCAGGAATACCGCATTGGAGGCGGACGGCTTTATACCCTTGATCGACATAATAGGCGACGCTGTCGAGCAAATCTTCCAAGGTTTCCCCTGTCGCATGGGCGTAAACAAGCGCGCCGTCACGGCTCTTCCCGCCAAAAAGTTGATAGGCAGGCAAGCCCGCAATTTTGCCTTTAATATCCCAGAGCGCCATATCAATCGCGCCGATGGCCGCCATCGCAATGGGTCCCCTGCGGAAATAAGCACCACGATAAAAATATTGCCAAATATCTTCGCTCCGGCACGGGTCCATGCCGATGAGACACGGAATGAGATAGTCTTTCAGATAAGCAGCTGGCAGCGTCTCACGCGTATTCAGCGTAGCATCCCCCAGACCATATATGCCCTGATCCGTCATAATTTTTAAGGTGACGTAGTTCTTCCCCGGCCCGCCAACAAAAACCTCTGCGCTAGTAATTTTCATTTTGCGTCTCTCCAAATATACCGATAAGCTATACCAATAAAGCGCACCAATAAAAGGCGCGAGTTAAATTATGGGGATTCGGATGGGCAAAACTCTCAAAGTTTTAGTTCACGGAACAGGCTTTGCCGGACAAGGCCACACGGAAGCTTTTCGATATGCGGGAGCGGAGGTTGTAGGCATGGTTGGGCGCACGGAAAGTGTCGTCAATAATGTCACCACTGAAATGAATATTGCCTATGCCGGGACCGATTGGGCGCAAGCGCTCAAAGAGTGCGAGCCTGACGTCGTCTCAATCGCAACCCCCGGCGGGGCGCATTTCGAACCTATCAAACAGGCCATTGCGCAGGGCTGTCATATCTTCTGTGATAAACCGCTAACGGCGGATGGTCCGACAGCGAAAACGCTTTGCGAGCTTGCGGATGCCAAAGGCGTCAAGACAGCTTTCGCCGCGAGTTTCCGTTACATGCCTGAAGTTCTCCACGCGAAACGCTTGGTCGCCAATGGTGCGATTGGCGAACCACTCGAAGTCGAATGCGTCTCTCATTTTAATTTGGAGCGCGATATTCCCTTTGGCTGGTCACACCGCAAAGAAGATGGCGGCGGGCGTCTCAACAATAATTTCACCCATAAACTCTCTATCGTGACCTCGGTGATTGGCGAAGACATTCTGTCTGTGATGGGAGAAGTTCGGGATGATATGGGCAAGGCCCCCATTGTCAAAGGCGTGCATAATTTCAAAACGCGGCGGGACCATATTCCCGACAATCTTGACGATCCAAACCTTGAATGGGGCGCGTCCAATGTGGAGTGGTCCTATAATGTGACTGCGAAACTGAAGAGCCGTTTTGCATCGAAACCCGTGACGGCCCTGTTCAAACATGGCGGGTTGCACCCCCGTTTTAATGAGGATTACATCGCCTTTTACGGCAGCCAAGGCGCGATTTATATCAAGGGCCATTATGGCAGCGGCCCGCTTTATCTATACGGCGAAGGCAAGGCTTGGAACGAAACGCCCCTACCTGCCGATATCGCCGCTGACATTCCAAACGTTGAAGGCGATACGGAACGCAATTGGCGCTATCTCATCCGCGAATTCGTGCGTGATATTCAGGGCGAGTCGGTTAGTCACTATCAGAGCTTCAAAGAAGGTGCTCAATATCAGCAAATCATAGATGTCATCCGCGAGAGCGAGTGTTGGGTTGATGTTTCAAATCTAACGCATTCTGACACGTCATGAATTACGACTACCTCGTCATTGGTGCTTATTTTGTCCTGATATTGGGCATTGGCGTTGTCTTTAAAAAGATGGCCGGAAAGTCGACGAGTGATTATTTTCGCGGCGGTGGACGTATGCTCTGGTGGATGGTCGGCTCCACCGCTTTCATGATGCAGTTCTCCGCTTGGACCTTTACGGGCGCAGCGGGCAAAGCCTTTACCGACGGCTTTGCGGTTAGCCTCGTATTTTTCGCCAATGCGTTTTCCTATTTTTGCGGCTGGGCTTATTTTGCGTATCGCTTTCGTCAGATGCGGGTGGATACGCCAACAGAGGCGATTGGCCGCCGATTTGGCGATGGAAATGAGACATTCTTCTCCTGTGCCTTAATTATTTTCACCATCCTCAACGCCGGAATTTGGCTGAATGCGCTTGGCGTTTTCTCTAGCGCGGTTTTTGAAGCCAACATAAATCTCACGATTATCGTTATCGGTTTGGCCGTGATTTTTATCTCGGTTTTGGCCGGGGCTTGGGGTGTTGTTGCGTCCGATTTCGTACAGACCCTGACGGTGGCGGTGGTCTCTGTCGCCTGCGCGGCGGTAGCCTTAGTCAAAGTCGGCGGGCCCGTTAACCTCGTGCAGGACTTCCCCGTCGATTTTATCATGGGACCCAATATGAATTACGGGCTGTTGCTGGTCGGGACATTTGTCTTCTTCCTCTGCAAACAGCTCATCACGATCATGAATATGCATGACAGTTTTCGGTTTTTGAACGCGAAGGATTCGAAGAACGCCCGCAAAGCTGCACTACTAGCGATGTGCCTCATGGCGGTGGGCAGTGTCATTTGGTTCATCCCGCCTTGGGCGTCTGCCATCCTTTATCCGGATGCTGCCGCCGCTTATCCCGAACTGGGCAGTAAAGCACCGGATGCGGTTTATCTCGTCTTTGCGCGCAATGCGATGCCCGTCGGAACAGTCGGCTTATTGCTGGCAGGATTATTCGCGGCGACCATGTCGTCCATGGACTCTGCGCTAAATAAAAACGCTGGGATTTTCGTGCGAAGCCTCATTCAGCCTTTTCTCGCGAAAAGAGAGAAATTCGTCAGCGATGCGAACCTGCTCACCGTCAGTAAACTCCTCAGCTTCGGCAGCGGTGTCTTGGTGATTTTTCTGGCGCTTTATCTCAATTCCCTCAAAGAACTCAGCCTGTTTGATGCCATGATGAACCTGTCGGCCATGATCCAAGTGCCAATCCTCATTCCGCTTTTACTAGGAATGTTGATCAAGAAAACCCCGAGTTGGGCCCCATGGATAACGGTATTTGTAGGCTTGGGTGTGTCTGCCCTCGTGAAATATGGTTTCACCCCGCAAGTCTTTGCAAATTTAATCGACCTAGAGCCATTCACCAAACGCGAAGCCCAGGATATGGGATTGATCCTCACGATTGGGGGGCAGGTCTTTATTACGGGCGGTTTCTTCTGTTTGACATCTTTGTTCTACAAAGAGACGTCCGATAAATATGTGCCGCAAAGGCAGCAGTTTTTCGAAGACCTTGAAACGCCCGTTATCGCGGATTTTGAGCAAGACTCATATGATCGCCAGCAGAGACGGAAACTCGGCGCGATTGTTTCCTTCATGGGCGCAGGATTAGCCGCCATGGTCTTGATTCCTAATCCAATGTGGGGCCGCCTGACCTTTCTAGCCTGCGCAGCCGTGCTCTTATCTATCGGGCTGCTGCTCCGAAAGAGCGCGGGGGTCGGAGAACCTGAACCCTCAGTTGTTGGCTAAACTTATCTAAATTGGAGAGACTGTGATGTCGCGATTAAAAATGACCATCGGTGTTCTGGCGGCAATGGGATTATTGGCGGCTTGCACCTCAGATCAAACTGCAAACGCCGTGAGCTTATCAGAAGGCATTGATGCGTCCGCAGGCGGGGACGCCGCCTTTATCGTCACGACTGACACTGCAACCTATTACCTCGAAAAATCGGGCGGCGGATTATCCTCCATGCTGGACAAAGACGGTATTGATTGGCTGGGGTTTAACAAGACCCCCGGC
>CAZSKH010000202.1:0-4871 GCA_964607395.1 uncultured Algimonas sp. | reverse complement strand
CAACGACCCTCAACACCATCTCTCTAAACCCACACCTTGAATTCCGCTCGCGACCGCTTAATCTCAACCCATGCCCGATAAAAACCGCACACCCAAACCGACGCGCGAGGAACGGCTTGCGGCGAATCTGCGGGCGAATTTGCGCCGCCGGAAACAGGCCGCGCGCAAGGTCAAATCACGCCCCACAGACAGCCCCTCTGAAAACGGTCCAAATCCTGACAAACCCTCGCCTTGAAATCGCCCGCGAGCGCGCATAACACGCGGAAAAATACCCCTGATTTTGTAAAGCGTTGAAAGACCAATATGGACAAGATAGTCATTAAAGGCGGTTTCCCCCTAAACGGTGAAATCAGCATAAGCGGCGCGAAAAACTCGGCGATTAAACTCATGGCTGTGTGCTTGCTCACGGATGAGCCTGTGACGCTGACCAATATGCCGCGGCTGCGGGATACGCGCTCTATGGCGGGGTTGTTGCAACATTTGGGTGTGGAGATAGATCCGGGCAAAAAAGATGTCATGAAAATGCATGCGCCCAAGCTGACAGAGCTGACCGCGCCATATGACTTGGTTCGTAAAATGCGCGCGAGTTTCAATGTCTTGGGGCCGCTTCTTGCACGTCATCACAAAGCGAAAGTCTCTCTGCCGGGCGGCTGTGCCATTGGCGCGCGCCCCGTCGATTTACACTTGAAAGCGCTCGAAGCATTGGGAGCTAGGATTGAATTAGACGCGGGCTATGTCATCGCCTCAGCCAAGGGCGGGTTGAAAGGCGCGGACATCACATTCCCATTCGTCAGTGTCGGCGCAACGGAACATGCGATGCTGGCCGCCGTGTTAGCAAAAGGCGAAACGGTTTTGTATAATGCCGCACGAGAGCCGGAAATTGCCGATCTTGCCAATTGTCTCAACGCGATGGGCGCGAAAATTATGGGGGCGGGGAGGTCCGAAGTTCGTATCCAAGGCGTCGACCGCCTATCCGGTACGAAATATGCCGTGGTGCCGGACCGCATTGAAGCCGGAACTTACGCTCTGGCAGCTGCCACGGCGGGTGGGTCAGTGCGCTTAACAAACATCCGCTCGGATCATCTCGGCTCGCTCTGGCCGCTCATCGCGCAGGCCGGGGCGAAGGTGTCGCTCGATGAGACGACTGTCTTGATCGAGCGCGGTGGGGGGCGTCCGAAACCTGTGGACGTGGACACCATGGCCTATCCGGGTTTCCCGACAGATTTACAGGCGCAATTCATGGCCTTCATGTGTTTGGCGAACGGTGTCTCCATTGTGCGCGAGAACATTTTTGAGAACCGCTTCATGCATTGCCCGGAATTGGCGCGCATGGGGGCGGATATTACGGTCACGGGACGCGAGGCGATTGTGCGCGGGGTGAAGGAATTTCGCGGCGCGCCCGTGATGGCCACAGACCTGCGCGCGTCGGCTTGTCTTATCAATGCAGGGCTCGCGGCGCGCGGCGAAACGCATATTAGCCGTGTTTACCACCTTGACCGAGGCTTTGAAGACATTGAAGGCAAGTTAGAACGATGCGGCGCGCGGATTTCGAGGCAAAAAGATGACTGAGTTAAAATTACTGGCGGCTGATACCTCTGATCTCGAAGTCATTGCGAGTGCCGTCCAAGATTCAATCTTTCAAATCGGTCAGACGCGCTATGATCGTGACGGGCATAGTTTCACCCTCCGCCTCTCACGCTATATGCATGAAGCCGAGACGCCTTTCCGCATCGAGGCGGGCCTCCGCTTTGACGGCGTTATTGCGGTCAGTAGCCAAGGCGTTGCCATGGATAAGACCGACGCCTTTGCTGTAATACTCGGCCTTGAATTTATCGTGGATGACAGTCCGGCGGGACAATTTTATCTGAAACTGGCGGGCGGCGGCGCAATTCGTATTGCCGCAGAAGCCATTGACGTGACCCTAGCGGATCGCGGCGACCCCCGTCCCACAAAGCGTATTCCGGCTCATGACGGATAACGGCGAGAACCACTATATTGCGGAACTGCACATCGACGAAGACAGTCTCCCTGTCACCTCTATCGAGATGCAGCATGAACGCCGAGTCGCCGTTTTTGATCTGTTAGAAGAAAATGAGTTTAGGCCGCTGGAGAGTGAGCGCGGGCCATATGTGCTGCGCTTGAGTCTCCAAGACGGACGGCGTTTGGCGTTTGACGTTACGCGGACAAATGGATCTCCGCGCGGGACTTATACGATAAGTTTGGTGCCGTTCCGCCGCGTTATCAAAGATTATTTCATGATATGCGAAAGCTACCACAATGCCATCCGCACGGCGACTTCTGCGCAGATTGAAGCCATCGATATGGGGCGGCGCGGGCTGCACAATGAAGGCTCGCGCCTGTTAACCGACTCGCTGCGCAATCAAGCCGAAATGGATTTCAATACGTCGCGCCGCTTATTTACACTAATTTGCGCTTTGCATCGGCGGACGGTGCAATGAATATCCTATTTATTTGCCAGCTCAATTCCGTGCGCTCGCCCATGGCAGAAGGCCTATTGCGCAGACGCTTAGGCGAAAAAGTTAATGTAAAAAGCTGCGGCCTGACGCCTGATGACCCCAATGATTTTATGCTGTCCATCATGAAAGAGATCGGCATTGATATGTCTGGCCACGAACCGCTGGGTTTGGACGATATCAAAGATGAGAGTTTTGACCGGATTATCGCCTTCACCGCCGGGGCGAAGGCTGGCGCGGAAGCCGTATTAGATGACAACCATCCCGAAATAGAGCTGTGGGCCGTTCCGAACCCGGGCGAGGGGTCATTGGATGTGCGGGCACTCATGAATAATTACCGGGCCATCCGCTCAAATATCGACGCGCGATTGGCGCGAGAATTTCCTTAAACCGTAGAAACCCCTTTCAAACTGTCTGAATCGACCTATATAACTGCTTGATACGACGCCGATTAGAAGGATTACACTTGGCTAAAGAAGAACTATTGGAATTTGAAGGTGAAGTTGTTGAACTTCTCCCGAATGCGACATTCCGGGTAAAACTCGTGAATGATCACGAGATTATTGCCCACACAGCCGGACGTATGCGGAAAAACCGTATCCGCGTTTTGGCCGGGGATCATGTCACCGTTGAAATGACCCCTTATGATTTGACCAAAGGTCGGATCACATACCGCTTTAAGTAATCCACCCGGGATGAAGCCTTTCATCCTGGCGAGTGCCAGCCCGCGCCGCCGCGACCTGCTCGCGCAAATCGGGCTCACCCCCGCGCAGATTATTCCCGCAGATATCAATGAAGACCCGATAGAGGGTGAGCTACCCAAGCCGCATGCGCTCCGTTTGGCGTGTGAGAAGGCGCGGAAAGTCGCTGCTGATCATCCGGGCGAGGTCGTGTTGGCCTCTGATACAGTCGTCGGCGTGGGCCGCCGTATTCTTCCCAAGACTGAAGACAGAGCCTCGGCTGAATATTGCTTACGCCTGCTCTCGGGCCGCGCACACCGCGTTTTCACGGGCGTTGCCGTAATTGATGCAGAAGGGCTGCTGCGGTCCCGCGTGTCTGAGACTCGGTTAAAACTGAAGCGTCTCAGTGAGGCTGAAATTACCGATTATCTCAACAGCGAAGAATGGGACGGCAAAGCTGGCGGTTACGGCATCCAAGGCCTCGCCGGGGCGTTTATCCATCATATTTCAGGGTCATATACCGGCGTCGTGGGACTGCCCGTCTATGAAACCCGCAATCTTTTATTGGCCGCCTGCTCATGAAACGACGCGCCGTAATCGAATCCGCCATTGGTGAGACCCGCGCAGCCATTTATGAAGGCCGGCGCATGGTCGAACTTTACGTGGACCGGCCATGGGTTGCCACGCCGCGCACAGGCGATATTTATATTGGCCGCGTGACCGCCGTTGATCCATCTGTTGCGGGGGCTTGGGTAGAGATTGGCGGGGACGCCGCGCCAGCCCTAATGCCCTTTGCGACGCAAAAAGACATGCCAAAGCTAACCGAGGGGCAGGCCGTTGAGGTGAGTATTCTGCGGTCCCAAATCGGACCGAAAGGTGCGACTTTGCGCTATATCGGCGAGAGTGAGGCCAAACCCGGATTGGTCAAAAAGCTGAGTTTGAAAGACCGCCTCTTGCAGCGCTTTCCCGATCTAACCTTTGATGAGGCGTCTGTGAATGCCGTCGATGGCGTTTGCGAAACCTCGTTGGCTTTGCCCGGCGGCGGGTCCATCACCATGGAACAGACACAAGCCTTGCTCGCGATTGATGTCGACAAAGGCGCGGCGATTTCTGCGGCGGCGGCAGCCAATGAAGCGGCGAAACTCATTGCCGCGCAATTACGTCTGCGAGGGCTTGGCGGGTTGGTTGTGATTGATTTCCCGAACTTACGTCAACCGAAACAGCGAAAGACGCTGGAGCGGACCTTTGAAGCCGCCTGCGAAGCCGACCCCAATGTCACGAAATTTAATGCGCTGTCGCGTTTCGGCGTGATTGAAATGACGCGGTCAAAGCCGGACCTGTCCCTCGATGATGTACTGAATGATAAATATGGCGAGCCGACCGTGGCGACCCAATCCATCCGCGCGCTGCGCCGTTTGACCCGCGAAGCAGCAGTCTCGGCTGGGGCGCAATTGGAATTGATTGTTACACCAGAGATTAAGGCTTGGCTGAACGACGCGCCGTTTGATTGGCGCGCAGAGGTCACGGACCGCATTGGCGCACGGTTTACGCTGGTGCAGGGCGCCGCCGTGGATGTGAAAGCCGACCGATGAAAAACTGCGCCTATTGCAAGCGAAAGCCAGTGATTGAAGGGTTTAAGCCCTTTTGTTCAAAACGCTGTGCCGATCTGGATTTGGGGCAATGGCTGACGGGCGGTTATGCCATTCCAACGGAAGAG
>CAZSKH010000201.1:1497-4878 GCA_964607395.1 uncultured Algimonas sp. | reverse complement strand
TATTCATACCTCAGCGCATCTACGGGATCGATTTTAGAGGCTGAAAGCGCAGGGACCAAGGTCGCGGTTGTCGAAATTAGGAAACCCCAAAACGCAACACCAAACACTTCGACCCAGACCATTTTAACCGGGATACCACCTGCCAATTGATAAACGTCTTCCGGGAAAAGGGGTTCACCCGTAATGCCTTCTATGGCGGACTGTACCAATCCGATATTTAGGCAGAACAGTGTCCCCAAAGTCAATCCTGCCAGCGTCCCTAAGATTCCAATCATTGCACCGGACATTAAGAATATTCGCAGGATGCCGCCTTGCGGAACCCCAATTGTTCGCAAAATCGCAATGTCTTTCGACTTATTTTTAACTAGCATGATCATAGAGGCCAAAACCGGAAATGCCGCGATGATGACAACAATCATGAAGATGAGCCGCATAGCAATCTGTTCGGTTTTAAGAGCCGTCGCCGTGGCGAGGTTCTTCTCCCGCCAGGTCGACAAGAAAGCAGGCGCTCCTATGGCGTCGTAGACGGGTTTGGCGAACAGATGGACCTTATCTGGATTATCCAATCTGATTTGAATGTCCTGGGAGACTTTCCCCCCATCAAACAACAAAGATGCTTCATCTAGGTCCATATAAATATAAGACAGATCCACATCGATAATCCCGACTGAGAATATGGCTCCGACGGTATAATTCTTTCGAATCGGTTGAGGGCCGGTCACAGTCGTTCTGGTTCTCGGGGAATAGACCGTGATGCGGTCTCCGACCGTCAGACCTAGACTTGTCGCCAGTCGAGAAGCAACTGCGATTTTTTGATCAGACCCGCGCCCTTCGCCAAAGCCTTCTAAGGACCCCTGATTAATGTTGTTCGCGATAAGGTCAAAACCTTCCAAATTCTCCAACCGCACACCAATCACTTGGCCCAGTCCAAAGACGCCGTTCGCCTGAACGCCAGTGAAGTCTTGAGTATATTGGAAAGCCTCTTTTACGCCATCCAATTCCAAAAGCCGCGATTCAATTTCGCGAATATCTTGGATGTCAGGAGATGCCTCAGCGAGCTCAGCATAGATATGCCCTTGGCTACCAATCGTTAGACGAATGACTTCACTCCTGAACCCATTCATAATCGACATAATAATTATCATAGCCGCAATGGCGAGCATAATGCAGATGAAGGAAATAGCAGCGATCAGACCGACACCCCCTTGGTTTCTTTTCGCTTTTAAGTAACGCGTGGCGGTCGTGCGCTCAATCCCGCTGAATTTTTTCGTTCCGTCCGACTTAATAACGGCTCTGTAAATCACGATCACATAGAGAATAATTACCGCGATGATCAACGCGATAATACCTAGGACGATCGCTACACCGAGCAACCTAAATACCCATTGTAAAACCATTTCGATCATAAACTTAACCTTCGGTCAGCCATATTTTAACCTTCTGGATAAGCCGCAATCACGAAATCAACCGCCGCTTCTGGCGTCATATTTTGTTTCTCGCCGGTCGCGCGATCTTTGACTTCTACGGTTCCGTCTTTCAATCCGCGCGGACCGACAGCGATTTGGAACGGCAGCCCGATGAGGTCCATGCGCGAAAATTTCACGCCAATAGAGCCTTTCTCATCGTCCAGCAGCGGGTCAATGCCTGCGGCTACCAGTCTGTTATATATATCTTCTGAAACGGCGTCAGATTCGTCATGGCCGGGTTTGAGGTTCATAACGCCGGCCCCAAATGGCGAGACAGACTTTGGCCAAATAATGCCGTTATCGTCATGGCTGGCTTCGATAATGCCGCCGACCAGACGCGAGACGCCAATGCCATAACTGCCCATCATGGCCGTTTGTGGTTTGCCATCCGAGTCCATAACCGTCGCCTTCATCGGTGCGGAGTATTTATCTCCGAAATAGAAGATGTGTCCGACTTCAATGCCGCGCGCAGAGAGCTGTTTATCCGCCGGAATTTTTGCAAATTCTTCGGCGTCGTGCATCTCTTCTGTGGCCGCATAGAGCGAGGTGCGCTGTTGAAAAATATGGCTGAGATCGCCGTCAAAATCGACGTCACCGGGCGGAGCCATTTCGACCAAATCACGGTGACAGAACACTTCGCTCTCCCCGCTCTCGGCGAGGATGACAAATTCATGCGACAGGTCCCCGCCAATCGGACCTGTGTCAGCTTTCATCGGCACAGCCTTAATGCCCAAACGCGCGAAGGTGTTGAGGTAAGCCGTGAACATTTTATTGTAGGACTTCACTGCATCTTCTTTGGTCAAGTCGAAGCTGTAAGCATCTTTCATAAGGAACTCACGCCCCCGCATCACGCCAAATCGCGGACGCCGCTCATCGCGGAATTTCCACTGAATGTGATAGAGCATTTTCGGCAAGTCTTTATAGGACCGCACAAAGGACCGGAACACATCCGTGATCATATCTTCATTTGTTGGACCGTAGAGCATTTCCCGGTCATGACGGTCGGTGATGCGCAGCATTTCCGGACCATAAGCGTCATAACGCCCGGCCTCTTTCCAGAGATCAGCACTCTGAATGGTCGGCATCAGCATTTCAATCGCGCCAGCCTTGCTTTGTTCTTCGCGTACAATTTGCTCGATTTTCTTCAGGACTTTATGACCCAGCGGCAGCCACGTATAAATCCCTGCGCTGTTCTGTTTGATCATCCCTGCCCGCAGCATATAGCGATGGGATGCAATCGTCGCGTCGGACGGAGTCTCCTTGAGGAGCGGGAGGAAATAGCGGGACAGGCGCATAGAGCGGTCTCTTTTAATTCTAAGTCTGTTTCGCGGGCATAGACGAGCCCATGCACAGCGACAAGGACTTCAATGCGCCGCAGATGTTAACGCTACGTTTACTATAAAATTAACGATTGAAGAACTTTGCCAACATGTCCCAACTAATGACGCCAGAGACAATCAAAAGACAGGTCAACACCCATATCACAGACGCAATAATCGTCGTTTGAATAAATTTCTTTTTGATGTCTAAACTGTGCGGCGCGCCGGGTTCTGACCCCTCGACAATATCCCCCTCTTCCGCCTGCCCACGGATGCCGATGGGCAAGATGATAAATAGGACCAGCCACCAGATGATGAGCCAAACAACGAATGCGGAAAATAGGTTCACATTAATGCTCTTTGTGCGTTTCCATCAGTTCAATTAATACGCCCCCTGCATCGCCCGGATGTAGAAAAACGACGAGCGTCCCATGTGCGCCGATACGAGGCTGTCCGAGGACCCGCATCCCACGCTTTTCCATGACGGCTTTCGCTTGATGAATGTCGTCGACCTCAAAACACATATGATGCTGTCCGCCCTTAGGATTACGATCCAAGAATTTCAAAATGGGCGACGTTTCGCCGTAAGGCTCGAT
>CAZSKH010000201.1:0-1397 GCA_964607395.1 uncultured Algimonas sp. | reverse complement strand
CCGTCCTGATGCAAACGGCCTGAGGCGACAATATCAACGACTTGCGGACCCTTCGGCGCCAGCAGAATCATCTCGCCATTGCGCGGCGGGTAGGCGCGTTTGACGCCGAGTTTTTTCGCGAGTTTCGCATGTTCCAGCAAATGACGGCGCTCGCCATGCACCGGGATTGCGATTTCAGGTTCGACCCAATCATACATCATCGCCAGCTCATCTCGGCAAGGATGGCCCGAGACATGGATGTCGCGCATTTTCTCTGTGACGATTTCAACCCCGTCATCTGCCAGCGCATTTTGAAGCGCGAATATACCCTTCTCATTGCCCGGGATAATTTTGGAACTGAAGATAACAACATCGCCTTTGCTGAATTTAACGCTGCGATGTTCGCCATGTGCAATGCGAGAGAGCGCAGCACGAGGCTCACCTTGGCTGCCTGTGCAGAGGTAAAGCACGTGCGCCGATGGCATGGCTTGGGCTTCATCCTCGGACAAGAGCGACCCTGTTTTCTCTAGCAGGCCGACGGATTTCGCTGCCGCTGTCATGCGTTTCATGGACCGACCCATCAGGCAGACCGAGCGGTTATTCTCGCGCGCTGCCATCATGACAGATTCCAGCCGCGCCACATTGGACGCAAAACTGGCCACGGCCACGCCGCGCCCATCATATTCCGCAATGAGCTTTGTGAGCTCAGTGCGAACGCCCTCTTCTGATCCAGCCTCACCGGGGGAGAAGACATTGGTCGAGTCGCATATCATCGCGAGAACGCCGTCTTTACCGAGTTGGCGCAGGGCTTTTTCATCGACGGGATCACCGATCTGCGGAGCCGGATCAATTTTCCAATCGCCCGTATGTAGAACTGTTCCGAGCTTGGTCTTAATCGCCAGCGCATTGGGCTCAGGGATGGAATGGGTCAGGGTTATCAGGTCAATTTCAAAGGGGCCGATTTCAATATTCCCGCCAAGCTGGACAAGGTTGAGCGGAACATCGTCCAAAATACCAGCCTCCGCCAGACGGTCTTTGACGAGATACATGGTGAAAGGCGTCGCCCAAACGGGACAGCGGATACGGTCCCAGAGACGTGCCAGCGCGCCCATATGATCTTCATGGGCATGGGTGAGAACAATGCCGAGAATGTCGCTCCGGTTTTGTTCGATAAATTCGATATCCGGCATGATAATATCAATACCGGGCGTGTCCGCATTGCCGAATGTAACGCCCATATCGACGATTATCCATTTGCGGTTATGGGCAGGTCCAAACCCAAATAGGTTCAGGTTCATACCAATTTCCCCGGACCCGCCGAGGGGGAGGAAGACGAATTCGTCCTCGCGTTTTTGTTTTGTCATAATCTAACTTTATTGTGTGGAGCGAGAGGCCGTTTCGCATCGCATCCAGATGAG
>CAZSKH010000200.1:0-4881 GCA_964607395.1 uncultured Algimonas sp. | reverse complement strand
TTCACACGTTGTGGCTTTTCGCCCTGCGAAAAACGCAACAGGTGAAACGCAACAACGTTCAGATGTTGTAATTAGTGACCGCCGCCAAAGGCTCCCGTACGTACCTTATAATCCGTCGCGATTTCATATTCCGGGTCATCATCGGAATCGACCATAAGCTGGCCCGCGCGGTTCAGCAGCTTGTGACAATCCCGTGTGAGATGCCGCAGGCTTATGGCTTTGCCGGCTTGGGTGTATTTCGCGGCGAGAGCTTCAATCGCTTGCAGGGCGGATTGATCGACGACGCGAGAGCCTTTGAAATCGACAATCACAGTATCCGGGTCATTTTTGGGATCGAACAACTCGTTAAACCCTTCGATAGAGCCAAAGAAGAGCGGGCCTTCGATTTTATAGACTTTGGCGTCGCCGTCCATTTCCGTCTCGGCATCGATCCGGCGTGCGGCGTTCCACGCATAAGACAGGGCGGAGACGATAACGCCGACGACAACGGCCACGGCCAAATCATGATAGACGGTGACCACAGTGACGATGACGATGACCAGCGCATCAATCAGCGGAATACGGCGCATGATGGTCAAGGACTGCCACGCGAACGTCCCAATCACGACCATAAACATGACGCCGACCAGCGCGGCGAGCGGTATCATGCCAATCAGGCCTGACCCAAAAAGGATAAAGGCCAGTAAGAAGAGCGCGGCGCTAATGCCTGACATCCGTGTGCGTCCTCCCGATTTCACATTAATCATGGATTGCCCGATCATGGCGCAACCGCCCATGCCGCCAAAGAAACCTGTGACCGTATTGGCGACGCCTTGCGCGACACATTCTTGGGACGCGCCGCCGCGCTCTTCCTTGATCTCGCCAACCAGGTTCAAGGTCAGCAAGCTCTCAATCAAACCAATCGCCGCAAGGATAAGCGCGTAGGGGAAAATGATTTTCAACGTCTCTAAATTAAACGGGGCAAGCGGGGCAAAGCCTTCGCCGCCAATGACTTTATAAGGGCCGTAAACCGTGTCTGCGGAAGTCGTGAACGGATTGTGGAAATTGGGCAGTCCGCCTTTAATATCCGCCAATGTGCTGACAGTTGGAACGTCAATTTTGAAGATGATGACGAGAGCCGTAACCACCCCAATCCCGACGAGCGGGGCGGGCAGGGCTTTCGTAATTTTTGGCGTCATCCAGATTAAAGTCATGGTCAATAAGACTAATCCCAGCATCATCATCAGCGGCGCGCCTGTCAGCCATGTGCCCTCTAAGATATGAAAAGGTCCGTAATGCTCACCCGGAATACGGACAGGTGGTTCAGACTGAAACTGGCTGAGCTGCGCCATCCCAATGACAATCGCGAGGCCGTTGACAAAGCCCAGCATAACGGGGTGCGGCACGAGGCGGATGAATTTGCCGAGCCTGAAAACGCCCGCCCCGATCTGCAACAGGCCCATCAGGATAACCGTCGCGAAGAGATATTCCACGCCGTGATCCGCCACGAGGGCCACCATAACAACGGCCAGCGCGCCCGTCGCGCCCGAGATCATACCCGGACGTCCGCCAATCAGCGCGGTGATAAGGCCAACAATAAAGGCCGCGTAAAGTCCGACCAGAGGCTCGACGCCCGCGACGAAGGCAAAGGCGACGGCTTCGGGAACAAGCGCCAGTGCGACCGTTAATCCGGCCAGCAGCTCGACCTTCACGCGGTTCGGTGTGAACCTGAGCGGGTCGGTGCTTTTCCGGGCCGGAATTGAGATGGAATCGGCAAAAGCCGACAGGGTTGAACGGATCATTTAATCTTACCACTGGACGTTTCGCGCGCCATAAGCGCGAACCCGCAGAATGGCAAGCCTTGCGAGCGGTTCGTTATCCTTCGGGGCGCAAGGCATAACCCGCAGATCTAACGGTGCGGATGGGGTCGGTGCGGTCTTCCAATTTGAGGGCTTTGCGCAAACGGCCAATATGAACATCCACGGTTCGGGCTTCGACATACACATCATGGCCCCAAACCGCGTCGAGCAATTGTTCTCGCGAGAAGACTTGACCGGGGCGGCGCATGAAATGTTCCAGCAGGCGAAATTCCGTTGGTCCCAAATGAATCTCCTGTTTGGCCCGCAAAACGCGATGGGCTTTGGTGTCGATAACCAGGTCACCAACTGTGATACCGTCCGACAACACATTGGACTCCGTGCGCCGCAGCAGCGCGCGGATACGGGCAAATAGCTCAGGGATTGAAAAGGGTTTCACCAAATAATCGTCAGCACCAATGTCGAGGCCCGTCACGCGATCATCTTCCTCGCTGCGCGCAGACAGCATTATGATGGGCACATTGGCTGTCGCTTCGCGGCGGCGCAAGCGGCGGCAAACTTCGACGCCGGAGAGTTTCGGGATCATCCAATCCAGCAAGATCAAATCTGGCGTGCGCTCTTCTGCCATCAAGAGCGCCAGATCGCCGTCTCCCGCCAAACCCGTCTCGAAGCCTTCTTGTTGTAGATTATATTCCAACAAGGTCGAGATGGCTGTTTCGTCTTCGACGATGAGAACATAAGGTGTCATGAAAATCTCATTCTAGGTCTGTTCGTCCTTCGCTGGGAATATAACGGAAAATGACGTGCCTGTCCCCTGATCACGTCCTTCATCACTCTCATGGCGAGTTTTTACAAACAAGCCTGCCCTGTGTCGCATCACAATATGCTTCACAATCGCGAGTCCGAGACCTGTGCCTTTATCCTGTGCGGGGAGATCGCCTGTCACGCGATAAAAACGTTCACCAATACGGGGGAGGTGTTCGCTCGCAAAACCAGGCCCCCTATCGGCGATTGTGACTCGCCAGGCGGGGCTTTCGGAAGGTGCCAAATTTACGATCCGCCTAAATCCGGCGCGGCTAACCAGGCGGTCGGCAAAGGCTTGCCGTATCCATATGGGAATACGTTCTAATGCCACGTCCACAGTAGCTCCTTGCGGGGAGAGCTTAATGGCGTTTTCCATGAGATTCAGGAAAAGTTGGACGCATTCATCCGTTTTTCCGGATGTCAAAGCTGTCGGCTCATCAGGCAGAGTAATGACCAATTTAACGCCTTTGCTTTTCGCCAGCAAAGTCAAAGCGTCGCGGGCCGCCTCAATCGCCTTGCGTAAATCCGCAGTCTCTGAAGGGGCTAAATGTTCGCGGCTTTCAATCCGGCGCAAGGACAAAAGATCTGTCACCAAGCGCTCCATACGCTCGGCCTGTTCGGCCATTATCTTCAGAAATTTCTCACGCGCAACCGGATCGTCTTTCGCATGACCCCGCAGTGTTTCAATAAAACCCGACATGGACGCGATAGGTGTTTTTAATTCATGGCTGGCATTCGCCAGAAAATCTGCGCGTTGTTCGCGGTCAATTCTTGCCTGCGTGCGGTCGGCCAATACTGCGAAGACGACTAAGTCTCGGGTGTCGTCTGGCCCAATGGAGATCGCTTGCGAGAAATCTACATCAATGTAGCGTTCTGTCGGCTGTAAAACATGCACGGACAGTGATGGTGGTATCTCGCCCTGAAAGGCGCGTTCCATATGAGGCCGCACGGATGAGGTACGTAAATAAGCGCCGATGGGCTTCCCGATAAGGTCCGATGACAACATATCAAATGCCGCCATATTGGCATAGACAACCTCTGCATTTCGGTTGAGCACAACAATTGCGCGTGGCAGAGCATCTGCCATATCCTCAAGGATTTGGCCGCGAATATCTTTTATTTCCTGATATGACGGTTTTGGAGCGGGGTCTGAGACTCTGCGGCGTAAGACCCGCACGTAAATCCAGAGGGCGGCGATTGCGAAAAGCGCGACGATAATTGGTTTTACAATCCCGCCATCCGTGATGACGGCAATCCCAATGATAGCGAGAAGGGCGACGCCGCCGATAGCGCGGGTGTCTGTGTTCCAGAAATTTTGCGTTCGGGGTGACGGCACAGCGCGCTCTAACGTCCAATCCGTATTCAAATGCGATACTGGTCGCGGCCTATCTGCAAATGACTGCCCGGTTCAAGGGCGTTTAGGAAGGCGGGTCGGTCTATTTGCGGGCAGAAAGTCCAAAAGGCTCGATTCTCGGAACTCTATGCAAGATTTCACGAGACCTTTGGCAGTAAGGCGTTAATCTGGGAAAATAGCCTATTATTATCGTTTTTCAATAATTTTTAATTGACTCTCGCTAATAATCTCCTAGGGACAAAGCATGGAAAACCGACGTCATATCTTAAAAAAACTCCGGTCAACGGTCTCGATTTCGGCCTTTGCGTTGATTTTGACGGGATGTGCGTCCTTTGACTTAAAGCCGGACGCTACGATTGTTGCGCCGCAAGCCGCAGCGATCGCAGATGCACCGCCGCCTCAAGATTGGGTGGTATCGGCTCCTGATGCGTTGCCCACGACAGATTGGGTGCGCAGCTTTCCTGATCCGGTTTTGATCGAATTGGTCGATGAGGCCTTGCGCGAGAACACGAATATTGGCGCGGCCTATGCGAGGTTGAATGCGGCGATTGCGCGAGAAGGCATTAGCAATGCGGATCGCCTGCCCAGTGTTGGCGGAAGTTTTGGAGTGTCGCGCACGGAAAATGGAAATTCGTTTGTGCCGGACAGAACGGGCTTGACGACGGGCTTAAATGCGAGCTGGGAGCCGGACCTCTGGGGCCGAATTTCAGATGGTATCGACGCGGCAGAAATAGACTCGGATGCGGCGGCCAGCGACATCGCGGGTGCTCGCCTGTCTATAACGGGGCAGGTTGCGCAAAGTTGGTTTAGCTTGATTGAAGCGCGCCTGCTTGCGGATTTATCCCGCCGCGAGATCGAGACTCAGGAACGCGCCTTGCGGTTGACGCAGCGGCGATTTGAGTCCGGTGTGTCGGGCAGCTCAGACGT
>CAZSKH010000199.1:0-4881 GCA_964607395.1 uncultured Algimonas sp. | reverse complement strand
TTAAAACAGCTCATCCTCTTTCGCCTCTTTTAAGTGCGCGACCACTTTTTTCACATCCTGCGCCGAATCCAGATTGATGACGAGGACAGAGTTTTCTGTTGCAATGACAGCGAGGTTTGAAACCCCTACTGTAGCAACGAAAGGTCCTGAGGAGCGGAGCAGCACGTTCGAGCAATCGACCTTACTTGTCCGTGTCTCGGTGCAATATCCTTCCGTGACGGAAGGACCGCCCATATTCATTTCATGCTCCCAGACCGCACGCCAAGACCCAATATCATTCCATCCAATATCGACGGGGCCAATGAGGCTGATATTCGAGGCTTTCTCCATAATGGCATAGTCAAAGGACTCGCTGCGGCATTTATCGAAACTAGCGCCATCCAGAAAAACGAGATTATCAACTGTCTTGGCCTCTTTAACGGCGAGTTTCACGTCTTCGAGGATATCAGAGGCGTGATCGGCAAAGGCGGTAACGATCACATTGGGTCGAAACAAGAAAATGCCCGCATTCCAAAAATAGCTGCCATTGGCGAGATAGGCCTTGGCTGTTTCGAGGTCTGGTTTCTCTACAAATTCGATAATCGCGCGGCTTTCATCGCCCGACTCGGCTCCGGCTTGGATGTAGCCATACCCCGTTTCCGGATGTGTTGGATTGATTCCAAAGGTCACAATGTTCCCTGCCAATGCACTGGCGCCGCCAGATTTGATATAGTTCCAAAAGGCCGGCACATCCCCGATATAGTGATCCGCAGGTAAGAGGAGCACGAGGGCGTCAGGTCCCGCATCGGCCATAGCCAAACCAATCGTGGCGGCCACTGCAGCCGTGTTTTTTGCCATGGGCTCGAGAATAATCTTATGCGGTTTGATACCTTGGTCTTCACATTGCGATACGACCAGATCTTTGTGGGCGGATGAGCAGATGAAACTGGGCGGCGCGATGTCAATGCCGTCCGCCATGCTGCCACGAACAGCTGTTTCTTGTAACATTGACAGGTCTGAGACGATTTTGTGGAACTGCTTCGGCTGCGATTTGGTCGACATTGGCCATAGGCGCGTCCCCGCACCGCCACACATTACAAACGGATAGATTCTTAAAACCAACGACTTTACTCCAACTAACAGCGTTCTCGGGATTTCAGACCCCCGCCCCTCTTAGACTAGAACCATTGTGTTAAGATAGAATTGGAGAGAGGTGCTAGCTTATTCACAACCAGTCTACGAATCTGCCGGCAGATGAAAACAGTTCTTTTCGCCAAAAGCTTAACTGTGTGATTTTATTTGGCATGAGATTCCCAAACTATTAGGGTATTTGAGCTAACAAAGGCTGAAATCACAAGGATAGAAATATGACGCGTCTTCCGCAGCCCGATATAGCTGCCAATACATTGGGCTTCGAAACCTTGCCTCTCGTGAAACCCACGGGATTTCGGGAATATGACGCGCGTTGGTGGTTTGGCTTGCCGACTGACGAAAAGCCCTCCGAATTGAACCTCTACGGGGTGCAAGCACTGGGTGAAGGTCTGGGCACCTTAATGCACGAGCGCGATGTTGATCCGAATATCGCCGTTGGTCATGATTTCCGTCATTACTCATTGGGGATTAAAATGGCCCTCATAACGGGTTTGATGAACGCTGGTGTGAACGTCCACGATATCGGCTTAGCCCTTTCCCCTATGGCATATTTTGCGCAGTTTCATTTAAAGTGTGCGGGTGTAGCTATGGTCACAGCGAGCCATAATTCGAACGGCTGGACAGGTGTGAAAATGGGCATTGAAGCCCCCCTCACCTTTGGGCCGGATGAAATGGCGCGCCTCAGAGATATCGTCTTAAACGGCGAGTCAAAACCGCGAACAGGCGGGAGCTACCGCTATGTCGATGGTGTGCGCGAGGCCTATATTGAAGATTTGACAAAAGGCGTGAAACTCTCGCGCCCGATACGGATTGTTGCGGCTTGCGGGAACGGGACAGCGGGCGCTTTCGCGGAAGAGACCCTAAAACGCATTGGCGCAGATGTCGTCCCTGTCGAATGCGATCTCGATTGGAGCTTCCCGAATTATAACCCAAATCCCGAAAGCATGGAGATGCTCCATGCTATGCGCGATGCCTGTTTGGAGAACAAAGCTGAAGTCGCTCTGGGATTTGACGGCGACGGTGACCGGTGCGGCGTTGTTGACAATGAGGGCGAAGAAATTTTCGCGGATAAGGTGGGTGTCATGCTCGCTAGGGATCTCTCTGCGCAATATGAAAATGCACAATTCGTTGTCGATGTGAAATCGACGGGACTTTACCATACCGACCCTGTCTTGCAGGCGAACGGCGCAAAGACCGATTATTACAAGACGGGACATTCTTACATAAAGCGCCGGGTTCATGACTTAAAAGCGTTGGTCGGGTTTGAAAAATCCGGACATTATTTTTTCAATGCCCCAATTGGGCGCGGCTATGATGACGGCCTTGTTTCAGCAATCGCTATTTTGCAAATGCTGGACCGAAACCCGGACCAGACGATGGCTGACTTACGCAAAGCGCTTCCGAAGACATGGGGTAGCCCAACCATGAGCCCATTTTGCGCAGATGAAGAAAAATACGGTGTGATCAAGCGGATAATAGCCGAGGTTCAATCTGATGCAGACGCAGGCCTAAAAATTCTTGGCCAGGCGATTGTTGATGTGAATACAGTCAATGGCGTGCGCTTCACGCTTGAAGACGGAACTTGGGGCCTGATGCGCGCCAGCTCCAACACGCCTAATCTTGTTGTCGTTGTCGAAAGCCCCGCATCCGAAGAAAATATGGTCGGGATGTTTCGCGAGATTGAGCGGCGGTTGTCTGGTTATTCTGAAATCGGCGCGTTTGACCAAAAAATTTAGGCGCACGCTAACCCTGCCCAACTCAACGATCGGAAATTGATATGAAGCCTGTCAAAAAAGCGGTCCTTCCTGTTGCCGGGTTTGGTACGCGTGTTCTTCCAGCGACGAAGACCGTGCCTAAGGAAATGCTAACCGTCGTGGACCGCCCTGCCCTACAATATGTTGTCGATGAAGCCATTGAAGCGGGTATTGAACATTTCGTTTTCGTCACAGCGCGCGGCAAAATGGCTATCGAAGACTATTTCGATAGCGCTTATGAGCTGGAAGATGCGCTAAAACGAAAAGGCAAGACAGATATTTACGACGGACTGAAGGCTAAGCAGCCACGAGAGGGCACGATGAGTTTTGTCCGTCAGCAAGAGGCTAAAGGCCTTGGTCACGCTGTCTGGTGTGCACGTGATATTGTGGGCGATGAGCCCTTTGCCGTGCTTCTTCCGGATGTTTTAATTCAGTCGGATGTAAAATCTTGTTTAGCGCAGATGATGGAGGCTTATCAGCAGGTTGGCGGGAATGTTATTGCCGTTGATCCTGTTCCTGATGCGCTAGTCTCTAATTATGGCGTTATAAAGCCTAAGTCAGATGAAGATATCGCCGTTAAGCCATTGATTCTAATGGATGGTATGGTGGAGAAGCCGGCCCTCAAAGATGCACCGTCCAATTTGAAGATTACAGGTCGTTATATCTTGCAACCAGAACTGATGGGCCTCTTGAAGGACCAAGCGGCCGGTGCAGGCGGAGAAATTCAACTCACCGATGCCATGGCGCGCTTGATGAAAACCCAAGATTTTCACGCCTTTGTTTATCAGGGGCAGGACTATGATTGCGGATCAAAGCTAGGGTATTTTGAGGCCGTGATGGCTTTTGCCAGGACCCATCCCGATATTGGAGAAGGTGCGCGCGAGCTTATCCAGAACACCGCGAAGCTGACTTAATGGATGCTCTTGAGCGAAGTGCGTTGCGATTGCGCAAGTGGTGCGTAGAGCTCGCCTTGCCTCTTTGGGTAAATCGCGCGCAAAATCCGGATGGGAGTTGGGTTGAACATCTCAATCTCGACGGAACAGCAGACCTCGTGGCCGAGCGGCGTTGGCGTGTTTTGGCGCGGCAAGTTTATGTTTACGCAAAAGCCAGTGCCATGGGATGGTATGATGGCCGAGACGTTGCCATCTCGACTTACATCAAAATGAAATCAGTTGGATATGTTCACCGTGTTAGCTCCGACGGTGAGATTACGAACGGGATGCGGGACCTATATGATCATGCGTTTTACCTGCTGGCAGCAAGCAGTTTGTATGATCTGACGCAAGACACGGCTTATCTCGAAGATGCTGAAACTTTGCTAGCCTGGATTGGTCGTGATTTGAGTCACCCATCGGGAGGATGGAAAGAAAGCGACGCGGCGAGCGTAAAGTCCCCTCGCCGCCAGAATCCACATATGCACCTGCTTGAAGCGAGCGTGTATTTATTTGGCGTCACGAAAAACCCGAAGCATCTTCGCTATGCGCAAGACGTTTTTACTCTTTTTGAGGATCATTTTAACGATGCGGGTACAATCAGCGAATTTTTTGAGGCGGATTGGACCCTTGCCGCGGGCGCAGACGGTCAGACGGCTGAACCCGGCCATGCTGTCGAATGGGTTTGGCTATTGGGGCAATATCAAAAAGCGACGGGTTACAATGTGAGCGGATATCAATCCGCACTATATGACAAAGCCTTTCGCGGTCGCAGCTGGTTCTTGAATGATGAAGAGACAAAGTCCGGCGAAATCCGGCGGGAATCAAAACGCTTATGGGTACAAACGGAAGTTATAAAATCGCACCTCGCAATGGCAGAAATTGGAACGCCAGGCGCGCGCGAAATGGCGGCGGCAACCATAGATGCGCTGTTCCCCACTTACCTGACGGAAGATGGTTTATGGAATGACCAGATTAATGCCTGCGGCGTGAACATCGCCACCACAATCCCGGTCAGTACATTTTACCATATCCTTTGTATGGCGGTCGAAAGCGAGCGAATT
>CAZSKH010000198.1:0-4885 GCA_964607395.1 uncultured Algimonas sp. | reverse complement strand
ACCTGAACCCCTGACTTTAATGTGATCTGCAATTTGCCGTCGGATTTCGCGATGTTGTCAACACCCGCTTCTGCCACCCACCAGCTTCGGTGGGGTTTGAGGCCCGGAAGCGGCGTCGCGAGATCTTCCGCATCGGATAATCGCATCAACATCATATGCTCACCTGCCGCCGAGTGAATGCGGACATAATGATCTTCAGAGCTGATGGCGTAGAGAGCAGCGTCTCGGAATTTCGGAGGGAGGCGGTCGAGCAACAGGGGCTGCGTCGCCTTCGGCGTTTGCGCTTTATCTCTGCGCGCGGCGAGCTGTCCAAAGGCGGTGATAACAATAGCGACAACCCAAATGTAAAACAGCGTAACCAGAAACGGCCCGACGCCGACCTGCGTATGTATCCCGAAAACAAAGGGCGCGACGGCGAGGGTGGCCCCCGCTGATTGCAGAATTGACCAGAGCCAAATAGATGTGTCGGGTGCTTTTCGGCGGATGATGAAATCGACGACAAATGCGCCGAACCCACCTGCGAGCGCCAAACTAATCCAATAGATGAACCTGATGGGTGCCGTGAAATAACTCGTCCCAAACGGCGCCAATATCGCCAGAACAATACCCGCCAAGATTGGCGTAAACAGCGCCTTGAAAATTGGATTACCTAAAATGCGCGGCATTACTGGGGTTTTCGGTAGGTCATTCACGTATCGTGAACGGCAGGCCGCGATTTTTCAAGTCAGTTCACGAAGTGAATATGTCGGTTCATGCAAATGCGCTGGCGCGGGAGAGGCGTATCGGTTTGGGTGACTTCATTGTAAAGGAGACGACCATGAATATCGAATATTTCACCCAAGCCAGCTTAGCTATACAAATCCATATGCTGGTCGCCATCGGCGCTTTTTTCCTCGGCGGTTATGTGCTGATGCGCAAGAAGGGGACGAAAGCTCACAAAATGGCAGGGCGCGTGTTTGGGCTGTTGATGCTGATAACGGCGACATCGGCGATTTTCATTCGGGAGATAAATAATGGCTCATTTTCATGGATTCACATTTTCGTGCCGATCACATTTATCGGCCTGTATCAGGTCATCACATCAATCCGAAAAGGTAAAATCAAAGCGCATAAGCGTCATGTGCTGGGTATGTATTTCGGGGCTCTGCTCATTCCGGGGGCATTCGCCTTTATGCCAGGTCGGACGATGTGGATGATTTTCTTCGCATAGACGGCATATGCAAATCTTAGAGAAAGGTTACGATTGCACGGTTGCGACGCGGGCAGGGGGCGTTATAACACCCCCACATTCGATAATTCCCGCACATTGGACCTTTCATGAACATTCACGAATATCAGGGCAAAGCTGTCCTTAAATCTATCGGCGCACCTGTTAGTGAAGGTGTTGCGATTTTCAATGCGAGTGAGGCGAAAGCCGCAGCTGAAAAACTGGGCGGACCGCTCTGGGTCGTGAAATCCCAAATCCACGCTGGCGGACGCGGTAAGGGTAAATTCATCGGCGCACCTAAAGATGCCAAAGGCGGCGTGCGCCTCGCGTTCTCTATCGAAGATGTTGTCAAAAATGCTGAAGAAATGCTCGGCGAATATTTGGTGACGGAACAGACCGACGATAAAGGCAAGCAAGTCAATCGTCTCTATATCGAGCATGGCTCTGATATTGATCGCGAGCTTTATCTCTCCATCATCATCAACCGCGAAACCTCGCGCGTGTCCTTTATCGTCTCGACAGAAGGCGGCATGGATATCGAAGCCGTCGCGCATGACACACCGGAGAAAGTCATCACTTTTGACATTGATCCGGCCACAGGTTTCATGCCGCATCACGGACGTACGCTTTCCAAAGCGCTCGACCTGAAAGGCGATCTCGCGAAACAAGCGGGCAAGCTCGGTAAAATCCTGTATGAAGGCTTCCTCGCTAAAGACATGGCGATGCTGGAAATCAACCCGCTCATCGTGACCGAAGATCAGCGTCTGCATTGTTTGGACGCCAAGATCAGCTTTGACGGCAATGCCTTGTTCCGCCATCCGGATATCGCAGAACTTCGGGACGAAACCGAAGAAGACGCGAAAGAAATCGAAGCCAGCAAATATGACCTCTCCTATGTCGCCCTCGACGGGAACATTGGCTGTATGGTCAACGGCGCGGGACTTGCCATGTCGACAATGGACATCATCAAGCTTTACGGCGCAGAGCCTGCCAACTTCCTCGATGTGGGCGGCGGTGCGACGAAAGAAAACATTGTTGCGGCGTTTAAGATTTTGACCTCTGACGATAAAGTCGAAGGCATCCTCATCAACATCTTCGGCGGTATCATGAAATGCGATATCATCGCCCAAGGCGCTGTTGACGCGGTCAAAGAAGTCGGCCTCCAAGTCCCACTCGTGGTGCGCCTCGAAGGCACCAACGTCGAAGCCGGCAAAGAGATAATCAAAAATTCAGGTCTAAACGTGATTGCCGCGGATGATTTGGATGATGCAGCGCAGAAGATTGTGGCGGCGGTTAAGGGTTAAGCCTTGTCGCGTTTTCCCTTCATATCCATCGGCGCGCTGCTCTCGCTCGGGTATTTTGTGAGCGCTAACGCGTTCGCAAGCGATGATTTTGATGGGTATACGAAAGCAGGATATGCTGCGTTACAATTAGATCCTGACGAAACCGTCAGTCCAGTGAATTCCATTTTTCTTAACTTTTGTGATAAAGCCTACAACAGTTATCAGAGAAGTGAGGACTATGTCAGGGCAAAAATGTTCTCTGACACCAAACGCCTTGAAGAAGGCGGTGCGGTCGGATTTAAAATTAATAACGACCGGGCCAGTGACTTAATACATGCCTATGATCCGCCATTACTAAATGAGCGTGAGTTACTTTCGTTTCCACCCATCAATCTGGTTGTGATGGAAAAGGAAGATGATGGTGAAATAGAATTCCAGTGTGCAGCGCTTGTAAATGTCGGATTTCAAAAAACACTGGGGGATCAAAATGGAAATTCGGTTCCGCAGGACAGCTTATTTGATGAAATTGCAGCTGAATCCACGAGATTTTTCTGGATGGAAGAAGACAGTTCTGTAGACTCAAAAAATGGGCTATTCCGTAAATGGAAAACGTCCACTGTGCCGGGCAATCAACGTGGCGAGTTCTCAATGCAGTTGATGTATCCAATCATGATTTTAAATTATAAACAAACTGCCGAAAAGTTAAGATAGTAAATCTCAGTCCTGATTAACAAAGACGCTAAAGTCATCACGCTAGGAATGACGGGTAAAACTGTGACGTTCTCTAGGAAATGAGGTGTTGGTGCAGTTTTTTAGATTATTTATGTCCCGATTTGCAGGCTTGCTAATTCACACATAAACACGTATTGTGTGTTACACATATGAAAAAAAACCTTACACTCTCCATCGATGAAGACCTGCTGAATAGGGCGCGGGTCTATGCCGCTATGGAAAAAACGAGTGTAAACGAAATGATCCGCCGCTTCCTAATGGGGAAAATCAATAGTGCGGCGCGGCAAGATGAAGTGACGGCGAAGCTCTTAAAGCTAGCTGATACATCTACGGGGCGTATGGGCAAGTATCGACCTTCTCGAGAAGAAACTTATTCAGGAGAGCCGCGTTTTGACCGCTGATGCTGAAGCCTTTCTGGATACGAATATTTTAATTTATGCAGCAACTGGAAAAGACGACTCACCGGATAAGTTTGAAATAAGTCGTGGCTTGCTAACCTCTGACTTCGGTCTTTCCACCCAAATTTTGGCAGAATTTTATCATAATGCGACCCGTAAGGGCAGCACGCCTTTGACGTTTGACGTTGCTAAAGAGTGGGTGGATACTTTAACTTTAAAGCCATGTGTAAATATCGACAAAAACATTGTGAAAGACGGCATATCTCTTTCTGCAAAATTTAAGACCTCTTATTGGGATGGTGCTGTCTTAGCGGCGGCCATAAAGTTAGGGGCAACGACGCTTTACTCTGAGGATTTAAGTCATGGGCAAATTTACGAGTCTGTCCGTGTTATAAATCCTTTTAAACCTCATCCTGATTTTCAATAATTCTCAAAGGCAGGCATAATGTCAGTATTAATTAACAAAGACACCAAAGTCATCACGCAAGGGATGACGGGTAAAACGGGTACGTTTCATACGGAACAGGCCCTCGCCTATGGCACAAAAATGGTTGGCGGCGTGACGCCCGGTAAAGGCGGAACTGAGCATTTGGGTCTACCCAATTTTGACACCGTCGCCGAAGCCAAACACGCAACGGGCGCAACGGCCTCTGTTGTCTATGTCCCGCCACGTTTTGCCGCTGACTCTATCATGGAGGCGATTGATGCGGAGGTGGAACTGATCATCGCCATCACGGAAGGCATTCCTGTTGCTGATATGATCCCTGTCAAACGTGCATTGGTCGGGTCTAAATCCCGTCTCATCGGGCCGAATTGCCCCGGCGTTTTGACCCCGGATGAGTGCAAAATCGGCATCATGCCCGGTAAGATTTTCAAAAAAGGTACCTGCGGCGTCGTCTCACGCTCCGGCACGCTAACTTACGAAGCCGTTTTTCAGACAACCCAAGTTGGCCTTGGCCAGACAACGGCTATCGGCATCGGCGGCGACCCTATCAACGGCACAAACTTCATCGATTGCTTAGAGCTTTTCCTCCATGATGATGACACAAAGCAAATCATCATGATTGGCGAAATCGGCGGCTCTGCCGAAGAAGAAGCGGCAGAATATGTTGCGCATATGGCCAAGAAGGGCATTTCCAAGCCGATGGTTGGTTTCATCGCGGGCCGCACAGCGCCTCCGGGACGCACAATGGGCCATGCTGGCGCGATTGTGTCGGGCGGCAAAGGCGGCGCAGAGGATAAGATTGCAGCCATGGAAAAAGCCG
>CAZSKH010000197.1:0-4897 GCA_964607395.1 uncultured Algimonas sp. | reverse complement strand
CATTTCTGTCCAATAGCGCATTTGATTGCGCGTTTTGAAATAGCTATCCGCGATGCGCCGCGTCAGCGGGTCGGCATTGCCAAAATCATCGACAATTTCATCTGCAATGACGCCGACGCGTTTTAGGATTTCTGTACTGAAAAATTGCGGCTCAATCCCATATTTTGTTTTCAGTTCTTCGAGTGCTTGCGCATTCTTGAACGTGTATTCTCCGATGGAGGTGTCATTGGCGGATTTACAGGAAAAGCGGATCATATTTTGCTCGGCTGCGCTGAGGCCATTCCAAACATCCAAATTGACGCCGAGGGAGAGTGACGCCCCTGGTTCATGAAAGCCGGGCGCGTAGTAGAACGGGGCTTCACGGTAAAACCCGAGCGCGAGGTCGTTCCACGGTCCGACCCATTCCGTGGCGTCGATGCTACCCGATTGAAGGGCTTGATAAATTTCCCCGCCGGGCAGGGTGACGGCTGTGCCGCCCAACTGCCGGATAACTTCACCGCCAAGGCCCGGCATCCGCATGCGCAGGCCTTTGAAATCCTCTAGGGTTTCCATCTTCTTGCGGAACCAGCCGCCTGTTTGGTGGCCTGTGTTCCCCGCTTGGAAGGCTTTGATATTGAATTTCGCGGACAGCTCGTCCCAGAGCTGTTGACCTCCGCCGAAATCACACCAGCCCATAATTTCAGCCGCCGTCATGCCCATTGGAACGGCGGTGAAAAAAGAGAAGCCCTTGGATTTTCCTTGCCAGTAATATTCGGCGGCGTGATACATGTCCGCCGCGCCAGTGCTGGCCGCGTCGAAACACTCCGTTGCGCCGACAAGCTCGCCTGCCGCGAAGACTTTGACCTCGATACGGCCATCACTCATGAGGGACATCGCCTCCGCAAAACGGTTTGGCATTTGCCCAAGACCCGGAAAGTCTTTGGGCCAGCTTGTCGCCATGCGGAATTGCTTGCGGTTTTGCGAGAGATTAGGCGCGGCGAGCGTATCGCTGCGTTTCGGCGCAGTTGTTTTTGATTTTGGGCGCAGGGCCCCGATGACGCCCGCCCCTGTTGCCAAAGCGGCAGCGCCCGCCACAATATCTCGGCGTCTCACCGTCATGTGGACGTCTTCAATCTGGGCAGGGGTTTCCATCCCGCATGGGTTAAGACTTCTGAGGCTCCAAAGCGGGCTTTATAGCTCATTTTCGGACTGTCGGGGACCCAATAGCCGAGATAGAGATAGGGCTGTTGGAGCGCGCGGCACTGCTCTATGTGGTTTAGAACCATGAAATTACCGAGCGATCGATGGGACTGTTCCGGATCGAAAAAGCTATAGACCAAAGACATGCCGTCATTCAGGTGATCCAATAACATGGCTGCAATCAATGTGCCGTCCGGCGTGCGGAACTCTGTAATTTCAGTCTCAGAGGCGCATTCCTCTGCCATCATCTCATAGCGTTCAAAATCCATGGTCGTCATCCCACCGCCGGCATGGCGTGTATGGAGATAGCGTTGCAGCAGAACAAATTGTTCCCGCGTGGCTGCGGCATATTTGGTTTCGACCAGCAAGTCTGCGTTGCGCTTCATTGTGCGCCGAAAAGACTTGCTCATGCGGAAGCGCTCAACGTCGACGCGCAGACTCCGGCACTCACGGCAGCTCTCGCAGGCGGGACGGTAAATCACATTTTGCGAGCGTCTAAACCCGGCATGGGTCAGGTAATTATTGAGGTGCGGTCCGTCCAGTGGATCGAGCTGCGTGAATATTTTCCGCTCCATCCGTCCGGGCAAATAGGGACAGGGCGACGGAATGGTCAGATAAAACTGCAACTGGTTTGGGTCGAACGGATGACTCATACGGCTTTGTTAGAGTTGGAAGAAGACGGGTGCAAGCAGGGTATATGAAATCCAGAGTAAGAGGATAAGCGGTCCGCCAAAGCGAATGAAGTCACTGAACTTATAATGTCCGGGGCCGAGCACCAGCAAATTAGTCTGATAGGCAATGGGCGTTGCGAAACAACAATTGGCGGCGAATATAACTGTGAGGACCATCGCAATCGGGTCGATGTCGGCTTTTTCGCTAATTTGAAGTGCAATGGGCGAGAAGAGGAGTGCCGCAGCGCTATTGCTGATAATATTGGTGAAAAAGGCAATGACGATAAAGACCGCGCCGATCAAAATTTGCTTTCCGTAAGGGAGGAAAGCCGTGACAATGCCTTCGCCGATATAGGCTGCGCCGCCTGTCTGCTCTAGAGACAGACCCATGGCAAAGGCCGCGCCGATGAGCAGAAAGATTCGCATATCCAGGGCGCGGACGGCTTGGCGGATATTCAAACATCCCGTTGCAATCATGCCCAGCGCGCCGCCTAGAGCGGCGATTTCTATCGGCAGTAAAGAGGTGGCGGCCAGAAAGATCGTCGCCACAAATATGACGCGCGCCCAGAGGGATTTTCGAATATCGGGAAGCTCGACCATCGACCAATCCAGCAGCAGAAGATCGCGATTATTTCGCATCGCCAACATATCGCTGTCATACCCAAATAAGAGCAGCACATCGCCCGCCTCCAGCCGGATTTCCAGCATCCGCTTTCGGATCATGCGCGAGCGTCTTTGTACGCCAAGGACAAGCGTGCCTGTCTGGCGGCGAAACCCGACTTGTTCAATCGTGCGGCCAATCATGCGCGATCCCGGCGCTATCACGGCTTCGGAGATAATCAGCGGCTCGGCGGCGTCGGCGTCAGCCTCAAACCCGCCGATTGTCAGCATCCCGCGTAGATATTCGGGCTGTGAGGAGAGAAGTTTTGAGAGGCTGTTCCGCGTTGCCGCGACGACCAGAATGTCTCCGTTTTCTAGGGCTTCCTCAAAGGGCGGCAGCATCGACCGCTCGCCGCGTTGCACCATCCTAACTGTGACGTCTTTGAGCGTCGGAAAGAGGCCGGCTATGGGCTTTGCACCGACCAGAGGATGATTAGGCGTAACGCGAATTTGCGCGATATATTGGTGCCCGGACGCCGTCATTTCAGTCTCCAAGCCTTCACGTTCGGGCAGCAAGATGGGGGCGAAGAGCACGATATAGGCGGCGCCAATCACGGCGAGGGTAATTCCCGGCCCAAATTGACTAAAGAAAGACAGCTCAAATTCTGTGGTTCGGACCAAAACATCATTCACGAGCAAGTTGGTTGAGGAGCCAATCAATGTCGTCATCCCTGCCAAAATAGATACAAACGATAGCGGCATCATATAGCGCGACGCTTTGTGGCGTAGCCGCGCTGCCATTGCGACCATGATCGGGATAAACATGACCACGACGGGTGTGTTATTCATGAACATGGACACTGCGAAGGCGACAACGAAGACGAGAATGAGGGTCAAGCGCGGCGATTTATCCAAGGAATTATTTATTCGGACAATGGGGCCTTCCAATGCGCCCGTCTGGAACATGCCTTGTCCCACGACCAGCAACGCCATGATCGTCACAAGGGCAGGCGCGGCGAAACCCGATAGTAGCTGCCCATTTTCGATATTTGTATTTTGTCCGAAGAGATAGAAGAATATCATCAAGGCGAGAATGATGCCGATGCTAATTGCCTCAATCGTGAAGCTCTCACGCACATAGAACCACACGCCCACGGCAACGATGCCGAAGACGGCCCACATCTGCCAAATTTCGGGCAATGCCATCATGGCGAATCTGTTTTCTGAAGGGCGGTTTCGGTTGCCATAGTCTCTTTGAACGGCAAAGGACCTCTCAAGACAAGATTTTAGTTAGGAATTTTCATGAGCAAGGTCGCTTTTCTCGGGTTAGGGGTGATGGGATACCCAATGGCGGGGCATTTGGTGAAAGCCGGGCATGAGGTTCACGTGTGGAACCGTACGCCGACGGTTGCCGCGCGCTGGGAGCATGAGTTTGATGGGAAAGCCTATGCTCTGGCTGAAAATGCCGTTAAAAATGCAGATTTCGTGATGATGTGCGTGGGGCAGGACGCCGATGTTCTGGCTGTCGCCGGAACCGTTATCCCCGTCATGAAATTGGGCTCTATTTTGGTTGATCACACAACGGCGTCCGATGGCTGCGCCAAGCAAGTCGGCGCGATGTGCGAAGATAAAGGCCTAGGCTTTCTAGACGCCCCGATTTCGGGCGGTGAGGCGGGAGCCGTAAACGGGCAACTGACGGTCATGTGCGGCGGCGAGCAGGAGCATTTCCAGAGTGCCTATCCGATCATTGATGCTTACGCCAAAGCCGTGAAGCTCATGGGACCTGTGGGGGCAGGGCAACTCACGAAGATGGTCAATCAGATCTGCATCGCGGGAATGCTGCAAGGCCTCGCAGAAGCCGTGAATTTCGCACAAGCCGCGGGACTTGATATGGATGAAGTCGTCGGCGCAATTGGCAAAGGTGCGGCGCAAAGCTGGCAAATGGACAACCGCGCCTCGACAATGGCGCGCGGCGAATATGAATTTGGCTTTGCGGTCGATTGGATGCGCAAGGATTTGGGTATCGTGCTGGAGACAGCAAAAAAACTCGGACTGGATATGCCTGTTACGGAATTAGTCGATGGATATTACGCCGATGTGCAGGATATGGGAGGGAGTAGGTGGGACACGAGTAGTTTGCTCGCGCGTTTGAAGCCGAAGTAGTATGAGATGTCACACCGACACGCGCACAGCGCGTCCGGTGCCCTTTTCGTGGAATTTCGGCGTTGAACTGACCTTCAGAGACTGGGCCCCCGGCAACTCTTTGAGTTGCGTCGGTGTGACAAATTATGAAGTTTGGGATTTTGATCCTCGTTTCGCGAGGGTTTCAGGCGGCGAAATACTGCGGTTTTTCAACCGCTTATAAAATAATCAAGAAACTATATCCGCACTGGCCCATTTTGGGGGCAATTTATACATGTCTTCTTTCACAGGGCGGTCAGGTGCAC
>CAZSKH010000196.1:0-4897 GCA_964607395.1 uncultured Algimonas sp. | reverse complement strand
CTCCGGCCAGTCGGCGTCATATTGTTCGTTGAAATGTTCTTTTGGGGATTGTGAGAGGTAAGCTCGTCCCTCAATGTCGGGATACCCCATAGTGATGAGAATGATAAATTTTATAACGTCATCCGTTAGTCTAAAAACCTCGCCCTCCGACCCCATGAAGACATATTCGCTTTGTTCGCCGTTTCTCCAAATGGCAAAATAGCTTCCGTCTCCACCACATCTGACAAAGGGAATAACGACACTTTCCAAGCCTTCCTTACCAAACCAATATTTAACGAGATCGGGCACCAGATTAAATGTCAGATGCGACCAGAGTTTATCAAACCCGTCAACCGGCACGGTCGGCATAAACGGTTCAATTGTGCCTCGGTACCAATAGGTTTGTTGTTTAGCTTCAAGCCAATGAATCAAGTCCCACAGCTCGGGCTCCAAATCGAATCCGTCTGGAAGCGACTCTCTGAAGGCAAATTCAAAATTTGGCTGTTTTGACACGGCGGACATCACGAGCTCCTAAATCTAATCCTCGATCAATATCCGATAAGCATCATCAAGCCCCACAATATCCACGCTTTGATCCAAGCCGCCATCGCCATTTATATCTGCGGGGCTGTTTTGTGTGACGAGGATTCCGACGGGAGTGAGATCCGCATCTGTCACAATCCCGCCCGACATGCCCGTCACAACCGCCTCGCCGGAAATACCTGCGTCTGCTCGGGGTTCAAAGACAACGATCCATGTGCCGGTTTGATAGCCTTCCGAGCCGCTTTCCGTGCGGTGAAAATGGACTGTGCCCTGCCGCAAAGTCGGCTCATCACTGCCGCCCGGATAACCCAGCACGTAAACAGCCATACCAATTTTGGGGCTTAGGGGCGGCTCGCATGTCCATTTTTTTCCATACCAAGCCGCATCAATAACGCCGGGCGCGCGGACGACAGCAGGCTTGATATATTTGGGCGTGTTAAGGTCCATCGCCTCGTGAACATGATCGGCGGTAAACCACCCCCCGCAATATTTCCAATAGGTGCCGTAAGACGTATCGCTCACGCCGCGAGAAACATCGAAGCGTTTCACAATTTTATTTTGAACCGCGAGCGTCTCGCTCGTCCTTGTCTTCGTGACCCACGCAAAAAGAACCGCGCCAATGATAAGAGAGAGGAATATAATTCGGAACATCCACCGCAGGGTGATGGTGATTTTCGTGTCCAGTTCTTCTTTAATACCGTCACGAAGATCGATGCGCATGCAGCCTGTTCCTATCCTTTTAGCTGAACGCCAAAATCGGTCTACTCAGACCCTAAGCGATTTAGGCCCGCGCTCCAACAGGCCCGCGTCGAGAATATCAGTTGGCTGAACGCGCCGCCCAGTAAAGCGGCGAAACAGTTTCCTACAGATCAGAGGATACGCTCCATATATTCACGCCGCCTTCGGTGGCAAACCGATCAATGTCTGTCAGCTCTTCGGCTGTGAAGGCCGTATTTTCTAAGCTCGCCAGCGTATTGGCCAGTTGATCGACAGTTCGCGCGCCCACCAAAGCAGAGGTCACGCGCGGGTCTCTCAAGACCCAAGCGATGGCCATTTGCGCAAGGCTTTGACCGCGGCGTTCTGCGATTGCGGTTAGGCCACGAATACGGGCAATATTATCCTCTGAAAGCAAGCTCTCGCTAAAAGACCCCCCTTTGGCGGCCCGCGCATCTTTTGGAATTCCATTGAGATATTTCTTCGTCAACAAACCTTGCGCCAAAGGTGAGAACCCAATGCAGCCCGCTCCAAGGTCATCCAACGTGTCCAACAACCCATCTTCAATCCAACGATTGACCATTGAATATGAGGGTTGATGAATGAGCAAGGGTACATTTTCCCGCGCCAAAATTTCAGCCGCCTGACGGGTCAAGGCGGGAGAGTAAGAGGAAATTCCAACATAAAGGGCTTTGCCTTGACGATGTATCTGCGCGAGCGCGCCCATCGTTTCTTCCAGCGGGGTGTCAGGGTCCACGCGGTGAGAGTAAAAAATATCAACATAATCCAAACCCATGCGGTGCAGGCTTTGGTCACAACTGGCGATCAAATATTTTTTGGACCCGCCAATGCCCCCATAAGGTCCGGGCCACATATCCCAACCCGCTTTAGATGAAATGATGAGTTCATCACGGTGAGATTTAAAATCTGTGGCAAGGACTTTGCCGAAATTCTCTTCGGCAGACCCATATGGAGGTCCATAATTATTCGCGAGATCAAAATGGGTGATCCCATTATCAAATGCATAGCGCAGAATGGAGCGCCCAGTTTCAAAGACGTCCGCCCCGCCGAAATTCTGCCACAAGCCAAGAGAAATCGCCGGGAGCTTAAGACCCGAGTGACCGCATTTCCGGTAAGTCATCGTGTCATATCGTGTCTCGGCGGGCGTGTATTGTTGAGGGTATGCCATTTGTTCATCCGATCCGTAAGTGTCGATTACGTTGAGGGCATCACCCTATTGGCTCGCGCGAAAGCAACCTTATAGACCCCTGTTGGGGCATAGATATTTCGCAATGACAGCGTTGTCAATTCACCCCGTTGTGATGTCACAAAACGACTTATAATTTCAAATCCTCGGTCCCGGCCAAATGTCTCGCGCGCCGTCTTTCACCACATCCATATTCGCACCTTCGGTTGCGCGGATGGGAATGTGTTTTGGGTCAAGGCCGTCGAGGCAAAAGATATTCACGCCGTAATGATCGGGGGCAGATGTTTTGCGGTGGAAGGTATAAATACCGCAGTGCGGGCAGAAAAAGTGGCGCGCGATTTTCGTGTTCCAGCGATACTCACTGACACTGTTTTCAGGCGATCGTAACGTAAAATCATCCTCGTGCACTTTCACCATGAGCGCATTTTTCTTCACACAAAGCGAGCAATCGCAGGTCGTGAGTTCCGCGAGCTTGCTGGTGATCTCAAACCGGACATCCCCACAATGGCATGAGCCTTTATGTTGAGACACTGTCACGATCCCCGATCATGACGCGAACCAGATCACCCTTTGTTTTGATCGTCAGGACAAACAAATAAGCGCTTAGAAAAAACATGCCGCCAAAGAAGGCGAGCACGGCGAGTCCCAGTCCTTTGGGCGAGAATTTATTTCGCCAGGCCGTCCACAACGCAGACAAAGCCAGAAACATCATAAAGTCGAAATTAAATTGACCGGGCCACGCCATCTCTTTCATGTCGCCGAAAAAGACGGGTAGAAGGTTCAGGCCATGGTTAGAAACCGTGATAGCTGTATAAATCAAAATTGCCGCAAAAACGGCAATTAGGAACCCCCGAAAAAATGTCATTTCAAACTCCTAAAACTTAAACCCGCCTTGCACAAAGACGCTGGCCGCTTTTTGGTCGAGCGTGGTTGGGAGGCCGAGGGCAACGCCGTTTATGTCGCGGTCGACATATTGAACGCCGGTGCCGAGGGTGAATTTATTAAAATCATAAGTAATACCAAATGTGCCTTGGTCTGATGTGAGGCCGACATTCTCGTCTTCGGCATGGCCATAGCCGAGGGTAAATCCGAGCGCGCCGGGTTTCCACGTTAGGCCCGCATCATAGGCGGTATAATCGCCGTCCAACAGGCCGTTGTTAGATTTCAGATAAGAGCCGCCCAGCGTCCAATCGCCATATTCAAATTCGAGGCCTGTGCCGAAGCTTTCCAGATCATCGAGACCCGCTAGGCCAGAGCCTTCGGAGCCGCGCGCATAGGTGCCGGTCAGCTCTACCGATAAGTCATTTTGGAATGTGCGGTCAAGCGCCACGCCGAACTCCATCACATCTTCGATTTCGGGTTGGATAACGCCGGCGATATTTTTGCCATTACAATAATCAACGCCGCAGACATCCGCATCCAGCGCATAGGACGCGCCGAATTGCACACCGACGCCAATTTGGTCGCCCAAGAGACGCGGCGAGGTATAGGTAATTTTCTCGGAGAACCCTGACGCATCATTCAGCGTCTTGACGCTGTCATAGCCTGTATAATCCACAGGCGAGTTTGAGGCCCCAACCGCGAGCAATGTCGGCGCGCCGAGAGAGAAGAGATAGGCTGCGCCGTCATCGCGGCCAATGGTGACATCCCCATATGCTGAGCGCAGGAAAAGATGCGCGGATTCAAGCGCGACTTGCGCGTCTTTCGTAATATCTTCCCCGGAGCTGTAGAAGCCAGAGGTGTGGCCGCGCAGACCATCGCCCAGAAATGCCTGCGTCCCTGTCCCGGAACACCCTAATATGCCCGCCGGGCAATCCGGCAAGCGTCCGCCAAAGCCGCGGCGATAGGCGTCATATTGCGCCCGCGCGCCGAGCACGACGCCATATTCCAAACCGCCATCTGTAATGGCGCTGACTTCGGCTTCGATTTCAGCATCGGCTATTTCATCATCAGACCAGCCGTCTTCGGGGCCGAGTTGATTATCTGGGGCGTCCCGATAGGTCGCCGCGCCGCCCAAGATGAGCTTCCCCTTGATGAGGGTCGCAATATTCTTAAGTCCGAGACGATCCGACCAACTGCGTTTTTGAGCCGGCGCAGGCGTGTATGGCCCGCCGGGATAAGGCGCGCCCGTTGGCGGGGTTGAAGATTGATAGCCATAATTTTGCCGCGCGGGCGTATAGCCATTTGGCGGCGTTTGGGCTTGATAGCCCTGATTTTGATAAGTGGGATTTTGAGGTGCGGAAGCTGGAGCAGCGGGCTGGGTTTCCCACGCTTGGGTGCGGCGACCGGATTGCGGCGCATAGGGGCTACCGGATGTTGGGGCCGCATAAGGCGATTTGGATTTGGGTTGCGGCGGGGTAGGCGAGCCGAAATCCGGCGCTTGCGCGACGGCGCGCACGGGCGGCGGCGTATATCCATAATTCGAACCGGCAGGCGGCGTCGCGGACCCGGTTC
>CAZSKH010000195.1:3356-4904 GCA_964607395.1 uncultured Algimonas sp. | reverse complement strand
TGGACCGCGGCGGACGCGTGTCACGCTTCAAAGACAAATTTGCAGGTTTCGGCGTTTAGTTTCCAAACCCATACCAAACACGAAAAAGGCTCCCCGCAGGGAGCCTTTTTTATTGGGTCAAATCACAGCGCCTAGCGTTTAAACGCGGCTTCCAAACGGTTGATTTGATCGGCGACCGTATTTCCGGCTTGCGCGGCGATTGAGCCGTAGAGCGAGCGATCCAATCGCATGATGCGCTCATAAAGCTGCTCAGAGCGTGCAAGGAGATCGAGCAGTCGTGCGGGCAAGGCATAGGCATCTTTAGCCAAATCTGAAAAACTCAATGTCCCCTCGGGTTTATCTTCCGGAACTAAGCGGTATTTATCCGCTCTTGCATCAGATAATGCCATTTCTTCTTCTTTAAGCGCACGCTGGACAAGGAGCCAACTTGCGACCTGCATCAACCGTGTAGTGAGGCGCATGGACTGACTGGCATAGGTCAGAGCATCTGTACGCTCGAGTTTTTTGGAATCTTGCCGACCGGGGCCATCCAAATAGGCCGCCGTCTCTTCGACAAGGTCCATACCTTCACGGAAGGTTTTTGAGAATAGTTCTGATTTCGTGAAAGCCAGTAAACGCGCTTCAGCTTGCGGCGTTAGCGTATCTGTCAAAAGGGATGTCGACGTTGAATTCAAAGGGGAAACAGCCATCATTATTGTTCTCTTTTCACTGTTTGTGGTGTGTCGCCCCATTTTGCAAGACGCGCTTCGCACAAGGTTTTGCAAGCGCCAAGCCAAAGCCGGTGCGAAACAGGGGAATCGGGGGAATCAGGTCACTTCTTCCCGAATATCGCATGCGCCGCGTCGGATTCGGCCTGTTTCTTGATCCGTTCAGTCTCCAATCTTGCAATTTCCGATTGATAAATTGAGATACGCTCATCCAATTCTGACACAGATAAGCCGTAAAGGTCTTCCCCCGGGCGGGGGGACGTCTCGCCGGACAGGGGTAAATCATCACCAAAAATAGACATGGATATCTCTCTTAACTGCGCAGGGTCTTCTATTGCCAAATGGACGTTAATCTATTATGTGCATAGCACTGATTGTTGATGACAAGGTCAAAAATCAGTAAATCCACCCCGCCGAGCGGGGTTTTTTCATGCCTGCATTTCGTAAAAATGCCGGCCTCCAGTCAGGAGAGAGACATGACACAGATTTTAATGCCAAAGGCGACAGCCGTTTGGTTGATCGATAATACGGGTATGACCTTCAAGCAAATTTCCGAATTTTGCGATCTGCATATTCTAGAAGTTGAGGGCATTGCCGACGGCGATGTCGCGGCGGGTATTCGCGGCGCGGACCCGATCGCGAACGGCCAAGTCTCCCGCGAGGAAATCGAAAAAGCGGAAGGCGACGCAAACTATGCCATGAAGCCGAACACCTTTGACTCGGACAAGCTAGAGCCAAAGTCGAAGAAAAAAGGCCCGCGCTATACGCCGCTATCGCGCCGTCAGGATCGCCCTGATGCGATTGCTTGGCTCGTGCGCAATCATCCGGAAATCACGGATGC
>CAZSKH010000195.1:0-3256 GCA_964607395.1 uncultured Algimonas sp. | reverse complement strand
CCCGCATCCGAATATTGATCCAGCTCCCTTTCCCACTCTTTGAACAAATCGCGGGACACGCGCTTGACAGACTTTACCCGTGTGCGAACGGCTTCAGCGTCGCCCTCTGCGCGTTTATGGGCTTTGTTCAAATCATCATAGACAGTTTCCAGCTCGCCCGCATCGACATTCACGACCGCGCGAAATGCTTCCAGTGCATTGGCAAATTCTTCTTTGGCTTCGGTTTGTGCCTTGGACACATCCTCGACGCGGTCAACGAGAATATCGCGTTTCTCAATCCCAAAACGCTCTTGGATATTATAGGCGGCTGTCGCGCAACCCGAGAGCATTATCGGTGCGCACATTAACGCCACTGTTAGGCTGATAAGTTTCGTCATGAAAAATCTCCGCTTTTAGTCTTCCACAGGCATAGTGTAATTTAATGCCAGACGTCCCCCATCAGCATAGATATGCTGGCCCGTAATATAACTACTTTCTTCAGATAGGAGGAAGGCGGCGACCGAGGCGATTTCATCCGGCAAACCCGGGCGGCCAAGAGGGGTGCGCTGTGTGATCTTCTTCATCGCACCCGCGTCAGAAACCACGCTTGCAAGCATATCTGTTTTGATAGAACCCGGTCCAATCCCGTTTACGCGAATGCCGTAGGGCGCGAGCTCAATCGCCATGGCACGGGTCATCTGATGCATCCCGCCCTTTGAAATCGTATAAGCAAGATAATCAGGAATCGCGACCGTATCATTGATGGAGGACATATTGACGATGGCATAGGGGCGCTCGGTGAGGCGGGAGCGGTCCGCGCGATTTTCAATTTCTTCAACCATATATTTCGCGACAGCTTTGGATACCAAAAAAGCCCCGCGCAGATTCACCGCTAAATTTCGGTCAAAATCCTCAACGCTCATATCCAACGCGCCGCCTTTAACGGCGATCCCGGCATTATTAATCAACCCGTCAATCCGGTCATAGGCGCCCAGCGTTTCGGCGATTAAATTATGCACAGAGAGCGGGTCAGCCACATCGCATTCCACAAAGATCGCGCGATCTGTGTCCGCCGCCAAATCTTTGCCGGACGCCATGCCAGCTTCTGTATCGCGGTCAGCCAGAACAACACGGTGGCCATCATCGACGAGCCTTTGAGCGCAGGCAAAGCCAATGCCGCGTGCAGCGCCGGTAATAATAAAAACACGGTCGGACATGGCGTCCTCCTTCATCTCAAAAATAAACCCTCACTGCCCCGAGAGGCAATGAAGGTCTATAAGCTGCGCCGTTTCAGGCTTCAATAGTTGCGCGGAACGCTAGTTTGAGAACTGGGAAATTTCGTCTTTGATCTGGAGTTTCTTACGTTTGAGTTTTGAGACGCGGATCGTATCCGGGAGCGGACTTCGGAGTTCGGCCTGGATTTTAGCTTCCAGATTTGTATGTTTATTTTGCAGTGTTTCCAAATGTGCCGCTATCGCCATGTCTCTCTCCTGCTGTTTGATGACAACCCTTGGTATCACAAATTTTTTGGACTGTCTCTGGCGATATGGATTAAATTTCAGAAAATTCACGCGTGTGGTAAAGACACTCTTATTTTCAACGCCCATGCACTCGGTTTGTCGCTTATTGCTTAGTCGCGCCTATGGGGTTAGAGAACACCCATGGACGAGCTGCCGCCTGATATGCCTGATATGGAAGCCGATGAGGCCTTGTCCGATGAAGACATGACAAGCCTATTAAGGCGTCTGAAATCCGAACATCGTGCAGTTGATCAGGAGATTAAAGCCATGATCGAGACCGGGGTAACAGACATGCTCAAAATAAAACGCATGAAGAAGATCAAACTAGCGATGAAAGACAAAATCACCTTCATCGAAAACCAAATTACACCTGATATTATTGCTTAGCGTCAGGCCCCTAGCCCGAAAAGGCAAAACGCCTGTCTTGATGATCGCCAAATAACAAGCCTGCTAAAAGGTCCCCCGACCCCGCGCAGAGAGTCCACCCCATATGGCCGTGGCCCGTGTTCACCCAGAGATTGGGGGTAGATGTGCCGCTGATATAGGGACGGCCAACAGGACTTACGGGCCGAACACCGGTCCATGTTGAGCGGGGCTCGCCTAACCGCAGCATCAATCCCGGCGCAATATCTCGCCAACGTTCAATTAAAAGGCGCGGGTCGTCCAAGCCCCATCCGCCTGAAATACGAACCCGATCGTCAAACACGGTCAAGGCCGAACGGCTCTGGGTATCCATAACGGGACAAGTTGGGAACTCTTCGGAGTCTTCGGGTAAATCGAAATCTGCGGCAGCACCCGCCACCGGGTTTAATTGTAACCGCACGCCCAAACGCGCGAGACAATCCACTGAACCCATACCCGCCGCCACGACCAAATGATCGCTACTGGACACGCCCTGTGAGCTACGCACAAAGAAACGCCCCTCGCTGCGGCGAATATCTAAATCCATTGCGCCGTAAAGAAAAGAGACGCCGCGCGCATCGAGATCTGCCGCCAAAGCACATCCAAAAGCGCGGGCATCCCCAGAGCTATCATCCGGGAACTGACAGGCCGCCCGTCCAAATGTATCCTGCTCATTCATGAGAATATTCGCCTTTACGCCGATCTCATTATATTCGGATTGCGCGCTGCGCGCCGCATCTAGATCTGCGTGGAGCTGCACGCATCCAGATGACCGGAGCGGGAGGCCGAGTGCCTCTATTCTATCTAATAGAAGCGCTTTTGACCGCTCCGCTAGCTGGACCGTGACACGCGCAGCGTCCAACTGCGCGCGTTCCAGATCAGGAGATGACAGACCCGCCGGTTCCCAACACTTGGCTTGGCTGGGATGTATCATTCCCGAGTTTGAAAAGCTCGTGCCTTCACACGGACCCGGGCGAGCCTCAAAAACTTGAACTCGAGCGCCGCGCGCTGACAAAGCGTCTGCGCTGCACAGGCCAATCAGCCCGGCTCCAATGATGATTATGTCATATTCGTCACTCACGGCCAGCGCCCTACACAAATGCATGGGGCGGGCAAAGCCCGGAATACTTGTTTTGGACAAGGTTTCCTGCGTATCAACGCCCTAACGGGAGACGGATAATGCGACAGATTTTCAAGCTAATAGCCGCAATTGCGCTGATGTCGGCCTTATGCGCCTGTGATAGCAATACTGAAACAATCTCAGAGGCTGCGGTCATCTCCACGCCGCAAGGCCCCGTTCAAGGCGTCACGACGGACGACCCTGCGATTTTCAATTTCAAAGGCCTGCCTTTCGC
>CAZSKH010000194.1:0-4918 GCA_964607395.1 uncultured Algimonas sp. | reverse complement strand
AAAGATCACACAACGGATAAGGTCGAGATTGTCTCGATGAATCACGGTTTTGCCGTCGATAGCGACAGCCTGCCAGACACGGTTGAGGAAACTCATATCAGCCTGTTTGATGGGACGAATTGCGGGATACGCCTAAAAGGCAAACCCGTCTTTTCCGTACAACATCACCCCGAAGCCAGCCCAGGCCCGCAGGATAGTTTCTATTTGTTCAAACGCTTTGCAGATGCCGTTGCATGAGATGTTTTAAATTTTTTGCTATTCTTACGGCAATCTTTTTCGTGTCATGTACATCGGAAACCGTTGAAAAAACAGACAATCCTACATCGGAAAAATCTCTATCCAAACCCCTGATTGCCACGGGATTCATCGGCTTTTTCACTCAACCCCATCATCGCCCGCGAAATCAAGCCGAAGGGAGTGATCCCGTATTTGAGACCATCGGATACATAGGTTTGGACGTTGTAGCCGCTCTTGATACGGCACATGGTCTTGCTGCCCTGCAAGCTTATGAGATTGTTTCAAACGAAGCTCTGGCCGCTGAGATAACGAGAGACGACAGAATAGAGGTGTTTCGGAAGACGCTAGACGGTATGTTACGGGCTACGCGCGATTATGCGCTTACAGCCGCGACCGATTGTGAAGACTGTATAAATTTTGCATTGTCACCATTGTCCGAATTGGAGACCTATCGGGGATGGGAGTCTGATGATCGAATCATACTTGTCGTCGGTTTAGAAACGCCTAGCCCGGCGAACAATGGATTGAAGTCCAGTTTGGGCGGTTTTGCATTTGATCCATCCGGAAGGTATGTGGACCATGTCTTTGTCGATTATAATTTTTCCAGTTACCTGACAGATGACTTGGTCACAGATATGACAGAAATTTACGAAGCGCTGCTGCCAGTCAAATAGCTCGTTTAATCTAACTTTATTTGCCCATTCTCAATCAAGCTCTCGGCAGCGGCCAGAACTGCATCTTTCGCTCGCCTTGGGATAACGCCTGTCAACGCGGACACATAGCCCGCATCGGCTTCGTGGAATGTACCGACATCTGGCGTAATACTTCTGACGGAGTCATCGAAAATCCCTGCGATTTTTACCAACCAATTGGCCATTTCACGGGTGGGGAGCTTGGCGTTTGGATAGGCCTCTCGCAAGATTTTAGAGATATCTGAGATCCAAAGCGTGTTGGACGCGGCCATCAGGCGGCGGCCCCCGACGCCGGCGCTGGTCATGGCTTTGATATGCAATGAGGCGCAGTCGCGAACATCTACCACCGGATAAGCAATACGAGGCATCATTGGGAACTTCCCGCTGAATAATCCTTTGATGATGGCAAGCGATGCCCCGCCATTATCATAAGTGTCAGGGCCAAAGACGAGACCCGGATTGATTGTTGTGATCCGGTCCGTCAAATTTTGAGATTTAACGTAGTCCCAAACGGCCTGTTCTGCGCGCGTTTTGGATACAGGATAAGCGGTCAGGGGCCGCCAATCAGGATCGGACCAATCGTCCTCTTTGACGAGCATATGTTTGCCCCGTCCGGGCTGTCCCATCATCGACACCATAGAAGATGTCATGACGACGCGTTCTGCGCCTGCGCCTATGGCTTGCTCAACAACGCGCATCGCGCCTGCGCGGGCGGCGGGCACCAGGGCTTCGCGATTGGACGGGGCCTCTAGCGGGAAAGGTGACGCGATATGCTGGACAAAGCGGCAGTCTTTCACCGCTGGTTTCCAGCCTACATCTTTACCAAGATCGGCCTCTACGAGTTCAAGTTTCGACGTGTCTACGCCCTTGGCAGTCAGTGTTTCCACAATGCGCTCGCCTTTGTCTTTATTGCGCACGGTGCCGCGCACGGCATAGCCTTGGCTAAGCAATCCAGCCGCCACATGGCTGGCGATAAATCCAGAAACGCCGGTAATGAGAACAAGATCGGTCATATGACGGCCTTTGTGTTAGAGCGGAGCCACGCGTCAAGGTTTTCAAATCTAACGGCGTTACTGTCAAAAAGACCATAGATGAATGTTTCGATCTCCTTGGCACTAGGAATGATTTGGTAGCCATTGACGCGCAGGAAAACATATAAAATTGCAAAGGCGGTGCGCTTGTTTCCATCAATAAAGGGATGATTTTGCATGAAGCTCTCCCAGAGTGCCGCGGCCTCCTCTATCACATCCTTATAATATCCGGTTTGAGGTCTGAACAAGCCCATCTCGACTAGCCCCATGTCGCGAATGCCGGGCGCACCGCCAAAGCGGCGGATTTGATCTTCATGTATCGCTAGGACATCATCCAGCGCCGGATACCAGCGTTTCACTTCGCGAGAGCTTCATATAAATCGCTATAGCGGTCCAGACTCTCTTGATAGGCAGACATGACATCGGGCCGCATCTTGTAGCCTTGCCGATTTTTCAGGAGGTTGATGACGGCTTCTTCCAAGACGGATTGAATTTGGCGGCCTTCACTTTTTGCGTATTCCCGCAATTGGCGCAAAAGATCAGCGTCCATTTGCGTTGCAAATTTCTGACGTGGCCCATCAAAAGGGGTTCCACTTTCGTTTGTCTCAAATTTAGGCATAGCTATCTCCTATGCCCTAGATATACAACAGTCAGGTTTTGTCAAGATTTATCAAGATGAAGCTTGCTGAAGCCCTATCGCATAGAAATCTTCGTTGGGCAATTCTGGTTATAGATCGCTATCGCTTCCGGCATCCAGTTCTGGAAATCGTTGACGCGTGTGTCTGGACTGGGATGAGTGGATTGAAATTCGGGCGGGGTTGCGCCGCCATTTGCGCCCATACGCTCCCAAAGACGCGGTGCTTCGCGGGGATCATAACATGCGCGCGCCACCAAAATTAGGCCGATATAATCCGCCTCACTCTCATGTTTGCGAGAGAACGGCAGGGCGTAGCCATATTGGCTGATACCGCCAAAGACACCCATAACGGCGCGTTGCGCGCCCAAATCCATACCGCCTGCACCAAGAGACACACCGGCTCCGACAATGCGCTGCATATTTTGTTGCGCCATGCGTTCAGCCCCGTGGTGGGCGAGGGCGTGGCCGATTTCATGGCCCATTATGACGGCAATCCCGTCTTCATTTGCGGCGATCGGAATGAGCCCGGTGTAGATCGCTGTATAGCCGCCGGGCAGCGCAAAGGCGTTGGCCTGTTCGCTGTCAATGACGTTGAACGCCCATTCAAAACCGGGGTCTTCCGGCGCGGCAGCGCGTTTCAACCGTTCGCCGATCTGGCGGACCGCTTGCACAACGGGTTCATTCGCCGAGACGACTTTGGAGTCTCCCAAAATCTGCTGATAGGATTGCAGACCAAGTTGCATCTCTTGCGCAGGTTCCATCGTGCGGAGCTGTTTGCGCCCCGTCAAAGGCACGGTCTCTTGATTGGCGAAATAATAAATCGCTGCGCCAACAGCAAAGAGCAGCATGATTTGCCACCGAAAGCCGCCGCGCCGCCGCATGCCGCGCCGACCGCCAAGCTGGCTCATGCCATGTGCCGTGCGCCGAACGGGCGTTCTGCTGCCATATTGTCTGCGATATACCATGATCGGGCCTCTTACTTTCTGGAAAGACTAGCGCGCGCCTCGCCGATGTCCAAGCCGAAAGCTGAGTCCGCTTTCCATAGGGAACGGAAAATTAAGCCTGTCCCCAAAATTACCGCAGTTCCAAGCGCCTGATGTCTTGCACCAATCGGCCTACTTCATTATGGCGAGACAATTTGCTTTTCCTCGCGACAATGGGTCGATTCCATGCCTAAACGTACCGACATCAACTCCATCCTGATAATCGGGGCGGGTCCAATCATTATCGGCCAAGCCTGTGAGTTCGATTATTCCGGCGTTCAGGCCTGCAAAGCCCTGCGCGATGAGGGCTATCGTGTTATTTTGGTGAACTCCAACCCGGCCACAATCATGACTGACCCCGGTATGGCGGACGCGACCTATGTGGAGCCCATCACGCCCGAAATTGTCGAGAAAATTATCGCGATTGAGAAGCCCGATGCGCTGCTCCCGACGATGGGCGGTCAGACTGCGCTGAACACGGCGCTCGCGCTTGAGCAAATGGGCGCGTTGGAAAAGCACGGGGTAGAGATGATCGGGGCCAAGGCTGATGTCATCGACAAGGCCGAATCGCGCGAGCGTTTCGCCGCGGCCATGACGAAGATTGGCCTCGAGAACCCACGCGCCACAATGATCACGGCCCCGACCATGAAAGATGGCACTGTCAACATCGCAGAAGGCGTTGCAGAGGCAGTTCGTAAGCTCGAAGACACAGGCTTGCCCGCGATTATTCGCCCGGCCTTTACGATGGGCGGCACAGGCGGCGGCGTCGCCTATAATCTCGAAGAATTTGAAGACATTGTCCGCTCCGGCCTCGCAGCGTCCCCTACCAATGAGGTGCTCGTCGATGAGAGCCTCATCGGGTGGAAAGAATATGAAATGGAAGTCGTGCGCGACAAGGCGGATAATTGCATCATCATCTGCGCGATTGAGAATATCGATCCGATGGGCGTGCATACCGGCGATTCGATCACGGTTGCGCCTGCGCTGACCCTCACAGATAAAGAATATCAGATCATGCGCGATGCCTCGCTGGCGGTGCTGCGCGAAATTGGCGTTGAAACGGGCGGGTCCAATGTCCAGTTCGGCGTGAACCCAAAAGATGGGCGTATGGTCGTCATCGAGATGAACCCGCGCGTGTCTCGCTCTTCGGCGCTCGCGTCAAAAGCGACAGGTTTCCCCATTGCAAAAATCGCGGCCAAGCTCGCCGTGGGTTATACGCTGGATGAGCTCGACAATGATATTACGGGCGCAACCCCGGCCGCCTTTGAGCCGACCATTGATTATGTCGTCACCAAAATTCCGCGCTTCGCCTTTGAGAAATTCCCGGGCAGCGAAGCG
>CAZSKH010000193.1:0-4918 GCA_964607395.1 uncultured Algimonas sp. | reverse complement strand
CAATGTCAATGTAGTGCTCTCCCGCTGAGCTAATCGCCCGTCCAGACCTGAACGAAGAAGCGGACGTAAAATACGGTCCGCGTTCGGGAAACGGCGCTATACGCAAGGCGTATCAGAGTGGCAAGCCCTAAAACGGGCGCAATCGCAGCACGCTTTCGCGGTTTTAGGCAGCGATGAGGCGGTCAACTTCTTCCACGAGCTGGCGCAAATGCACCGGCTTTGATAAAACGGTCTGACTGCTCACATCTTGATCGCTCATCGCGACAGCCGCAAAGCCTGTGATGAACATGATTTTGATACCGGGAGAGAGAGTTTCCGCGTGTTTCGCGAGCTCTATGCCGTCAATTCCGGGCATCATGATATCCGTAAGCAACATATCAAAAGCGCCATCTGCGAATTTCAAAGCGCGCAAAGCACGATCCCCATCGGCGCAGGCTATGACGTGATGACCGGCTTTTTCGAGCGCTTTTTCGAAGAAACGGCGCATTCCGTCGTCATCTTCCGCATATAAAATTGTCGCCATGGCTTGCAGTTCCGGTCGTGTTTCATTTTAGGTATCGGCGTTTCACCATGCAATGAACTAGCCAACATTCACTTTGTTAAGCCCGCAAACTTAAAATTGTCTAAGGACGTGTCGCTTTTTGCCGCTTATAGACTAAAAAGTCATGAGATTCAGACCAAAACCCAAACTCGAAAACTTGACCGCCTTTGGGGCGGGGCATGTCGTAGCGCTGCCGTCCGTATGGCGCGCCGGTGTCGTTTTTGCATCGCCCCATTCAGGAGATATATATCCGCCGGATTTACTGGATCGGTCAAATCTTTCGAAACATCAATTTCGCAGAAATGAAGACATCTTTGTCAATCAGCTTTTTGAGAGTGCTGTTACGGCGGGTGCGCCTTTGATTCGGGCTTTGTTTCCAAGAGTCGTTGTTGATGTGAACCGCGCTGAAACCGAACTGCCCGCCCATTGGGATAGCCTCATTGACATGCCGGACTATCAACAGCCCACGCCGCGTGCTGCCGCCGGATTAGGGGTTGTCCCTACCTATTTGACGGAGACCCTACCCATCTATAACCGCCTTCCCGATATTAAAGATGTCAGCAACAGGCTTACACGGCTTTATCATCCCTATCATGCGGCTTTGGCTGGGTTGCTCGAGACCTCTGTGAACCGATTTGGACGCGCGCTCTTGGTGGATTGTCATTCCATGCCGGGATTTGCGCCCATGGGATCACGGCGACCAGATATCATATTAGGGGACCGTTTTGGCACATCTTGCCACGCCGATACGCTCGGACTGCTGCGTCAGCTTTTCACCCAGGCCGGCTATAGTGTTGGCGTCAATTATCCTTACGCGGGCGGCTATACGACATCGCATTACGGAAAGCCCGATGAAGGCGTAGAAGCCATTCAAATCGAAGTTAACCGAGACCTATATGTAAATCCGGTGACCCTGTCCCCCAAATCGGGTTATGCTAAGCTGACCGAAGATCTCGGGCGCATTACACATGACATTGTAGCGTCCGCTCTACCTCAGGACTTGGCCGCACAATAAGTTCCACGTGAAACACTCGAAAGTTTCCCGCGATAGGCGAAAATCTGGCACAGGACTTGCTCTCCTCATAAGCGAATAATCGTTTAGCTTTCAGGAATCCCCGTATGACCAGTGATATTGACTTACATGTAGGCAAGCGCCTGCGCCGCCGCCGCCGTCTTTTGGGCCTGACCCAACAAACCTTGGCTGAAGAAGTCGGCATTCGATTCCAGCAAATCCAAAAATATGAATGCGGGGCCAACCGGGTTTCCGCAGCGCGGCTTTTTGAACTCTCAGAAGCGCTATCCGTCCCAATTCAATATTTCTATGAGGGCTTGGGATCACATGATCCGCTTTCAGAGGATAAGGAACTTCCGGAAACCATCGCGCCCGACGTGCTGTCTCGCAAAGAAACGATGGACCTCGTGCGGGCCTATTATGGGATGGATGACGCGCCCCGGAAGCACTTGTTGGATCTCGCTAAATCGCTGGAACAGGCCAATAAGCCAAAATTGCGGCTCGTGTCTCAATAGACAGTGTGCCTGATTGCCTAATAGACAGTCTCTGCGCAGACTGATAGCTGCGCAGCTATGACTCACTCTTCTGAAATCCGGAAACGGCTTGATCACCTAGCCGTCTTGTCGCGGATCGCCCGCGGCATTACCTTGCCCCTATTCGCCAATCCATCAGGTGTTGAGAATAAGGCAGAACCCGGCAGCTACGATCCTGTCACCCAAGCAGATATAGACGCCGAAGATGCGCTGCGGGCGTCACTGAGAGAGACATTTCCCGACGACTCTATTGAGGGCGAAGAACGCCCGGACTACGTCGGGACGAATGCGTTTTCTTGGACCTTGGACCCCATTGACGGCACGCGGGCTTTTGTGGCGGGTGTGCCTGTTTGGAGCACGCTCATCGCGCTGTCCTACAAGGCAGACCCCGTGCTGGGTATGATCGACCTCCCGGCGCTCGATACGAAATATATGGGACGAACGGACAGCGAAGAGCGGCGGGCTTGGGTGGAACGTCCGGCAAACGCCAATGATGCCTTAAAAACCAGCGCTTGCCCAGAAATACGAGACGGAATTTTAGGCTGCACAGCGCCCTTTGGGATGTTCAGGCCCGGCGAATTAGCGGCCTTTAAAATTATCGGGTCCGGGACAAAATTCATGCGGCTGGGTTTGGATGCCTTAGGCTACGGGCTGCTCGCAGAAGGACGAATGGACATCATTGTCGAGGCCGGAATGAAGCCCTGTGATATTCGCGCGCTTATTCCGATTGTTGAGGGTGCAGGGGGGCGCCTGACAAATTGGGAAGGCGGTAGCGCAGCAGATGGCGGGCGCGTGGTCGCGGTTGGCGATGCGGGATTATTGCCCGAACTTTATACCTATCTGGGACGGGCCCTAGACGATTAAATCTCGTCTTTATTCACATCCATACATGTAATTCCCACATGTCTTCATAAAATGAACAACGGCGCCATTTGCACTTTGAATGCGGAAAGCTTCACGGTCTTTTTCAACCACGGGCAAGATTGAGAACTCATAATGGTGATTTTCACCCAGCCCGAGCAATCCGCGTGTTCCGACAGGTAAAATGTCTTCGCTAAACATGGAGGCATCCGCGTCCGACCAACCATTCACATACCCTAGAGACTTGAACAAATAGTCCAAATAGGCCTTATCCGTCGCGTTATCATTGTATCGAGCGCTTAACTTGTCATAAAATTCCGAAGCATTAAGGCCGTGACTATTGCCAAATTGCGGCATCGTCCCGAGACGTGAAATTTGCTTTGGCTCGGCGGTTTCCGAAACATTGAAAATAGCGATGGGTGAGCTGCCGCACTTATTTAACTTTTTAGGCCGCACAACTGACGCAGACATGACATCATTCGCAACCACAACGGGTTTGATCTCGGCGATTGAGGGAACCTCTGGCTTAACCTCTAGGATTGGAAGAACCTCTGGCTTGGCCACCTCAACCGCCTCGACAAATTCAACCGGGGCTTCGACTTGGACGGGTTGCGGAACAGGCGCAATCGCCGCAACACGCGGAGCCTGAATGACCTTTGGTGCACTTAGAATTTGGCGCTGCTCAACAGGTCCAACAGCAGTCGCTGACGGACTAATCCGGCGTAGCAACCCATCGGCTGTGTTTTGGTCAAACTTCACCCGAAGCTGGAGATAGGCACCTTTGCGCGCATATTCAGCAGCTTCAAAGTCTTTGTCTTTAAAGCCTTGAACGTTATATCCGGCGCTAATCCAAACATTATCAACGGGCGACACACCAATGCTTGGTCCCCAAGAATAGGCGGTCCCGGTGTCTTTATTCGTCATGACAGCGCCGCGCAGACCCAAATCAATTCGCTCGGTCACATCAAAGCGTGTTTCCGCGCCGACAAGATGCGTCCAATTTGAAACGGTCTGATCGTTAATATCCGTTTTGACATATTTGGTCCCGACATTCGTCGACAACTGCCAGCGATCCGTCACCATTGTATTCATGGCGGCGTTGTTGACGAGCTTCGTTGTGTTGATGTCACTGCGCGGCTGGGAATTGATGACATCCAAGCGGTTAAACCAAACTGTGTCTTCATTCCGTGGACGCCAAGACGCACCAATGCGCGCTTCATATTGTTGGTCCGATCCCGGTAAACCCTTGGGGTCAGTAATGTGGCCTCGCGCAGTGGCAGCCAGTGAGAGCGTATCTGACAAATCTCGCGCCGCAGAACTGGAGAAGACCCACGTCTGATCCTCATGCGTATCGCGGACTTCAACCCGCCCGGATGCGCTCATTTTCTCATCCCGATAAGCCGAACCAATATAGATCGACTGGAAATCTTCATTGACCTCAAACGGAGATATTACAGCGTCTGGCACAATCTCAAGAAAGTCAGCTTCTGTTCGAAGCATTTTACGGGCTCGGACACCAACCTGGCCGGAGACTTTCTCTGTGATGCGGACGGATTGGTCCAGACCAACCGTCGCGCCCAAACGACGACCGCTCTCATTTGTAACATTATCGGCTGCGGCTGTTGCCGTCCCGCCTGACCAAGGCGTTGCTGAAACGCCCAGCGTCGTATTGGCAGACTCTTGTCCGCCGCCATTGAGAATGTCATGGCGCAAATTAATTGTCGCAAAATTACCGACGCGCTTATCAACGCCTAACATGAGACGTTGCGGTTGCGCTGAAACATCATCTAATCCGCTGATCGGCGTCTCTGCCGAAACTTGAACTGTCATGCCATGCTGGCTGATGTCATAAGCCCCGCGTGCAACAGCTAAGAGTGACGTCCGGTTATCCCCATTGATGATGTCGTCTTCCGTGATGCGTAAACCGACGGAGGCATCCAGTTTCGTCCCATCTTGGGTCGCCAGAATTTC
>CAZSKH010000192.1:0-4943 GCA_964607395.1 uncultured Algimonas sp. | reverse complement strand
TCACCTTAAAAATATCCGGATATGGGTAAAACTTCTCGTTTGAAAACGCCATCAAAATATGATCCGGATCATCGTCCAGCCAATCAACAACCCGGTCATTGTATTGCCGAAAAATTTCGGGCTTTAAAACTAAGCGGTTCGCCTTCTTTCCGATAGATTTTGTAAATAGATGTGTAGCGGTATAGGGGGTGTTACGAAACTTCTCGATCTTTTCCACCGAAACCACGTAACGCTCATTATTGACCCATTTGATATATCGGGGTCTCAAGTCGTTTCCTAAAGAGATTATATCCATTTCGGCTCTACTGTCTTCGGTCACCCGCATTGCCGCATAGTAGATGCCGTCGAGGTTCACGATAACCGCGATGTGTTTTCCATCTGGAGAAATATCAGCGTCAAATCCCAGAGGTAGTTCACCAAAGGCTTCAGGAGGCGGCGCGGCGTGGGTCGTCGAAACGGCCCCAAATCCGATAGCGAGTGATAGTCCTACGCTCTTGGCTATACCGCCCAGTATTTTCTTCATCCGTCAGTGTTCCCTTCAATGAACTTTAGAGAACACCAAACTTATACCGAGTGCAAGACGATAGCTGCAACTTCCAGGACAAGAGCCCTAGCTTTGATATGTGCCAAAACTCAGTCTGATCTGAAATGTTTTGACAGGCGCAGGCCTTGGTTTTGGTAGTGACTGCCCTGCGCGCCGTAAAGCGTATCTGGCGTGTCAGACATGGGTTCAAAAACCAATTTCGCGACGGCTTGCCCGTGCCGCAGTAAGAACGGAACGTCCCGTCCGCGCACTTCCAACACGGCGCGGCTCCCGCGACCGCCAGCCTCATCCGCGCCAAAACCGGGATCAAAGAACCCAGCATAATGTGCGCGAAACTCGCCAATTTCCGGCGCGATTGGGGCCATCTCGGCGGCTTGATCAATCGGTATAGTCACGGCCTCGCGGCTGGCCAGAATGTAAAATTCCTCGGGGTCCAGCACGAGGGTTCCATTGGGGGCGTATAATGGCTCCCAATATTCTGCGGCAGCATGGGCTTTGAGCCCCCGCAAATCGACGAGGCCGGAATGTCGTTTTGCCCGATAGCCAATAATGGCGCCGTCCGCCTGGCCTTCTAGGTCAATACTGACGTGTTGCGTCTCCAGCGCGTTATGCTCGCCTCGGCGAAAGCGTATCTGTCCCAAGCGATCCCCCGGACGCGCAAGGATCGGAAATGTGCGCGGCGCGACTTCCATATAAAGCGGCCCGGAATATCCCGCCGGGATGGTATCAAACTTCTCTCCGCCGTCGCAAATCACGCGGGTAAAAACATCCAAGCGCCCTGTCGAGCTTTTGGGGTTAGCCAAGCCGACAATATCCTCTGGCAGGCTGAGCCCTTCCCGCAGCGGGATGAGATATACACATCCCGTTTCCAATACCGCGCCATGGGTCAGGTCAATCTGATGCATAACGACCGATTTGACGACATCAGCGACTGTTTTGCCTGGACCCGGCAGAAAACTGGCCCGCAGGCGCATGGCTGTGTCACCAAGGCACAAATCCAAGCTGGCCGGCTGTATCGACGGCGGATGGGCCGCATCTTCGGACAAGCCCAAAATCGCGCCATTTGCGACAAGCTCCGCAATATGCTGACGTGGTAAAATTCCGTGGGTCATAGAATCTTCGCTAGCAGTCAGGGCGCGTCGTGCAACCGCTAGGTTCATAAATCTGTATATGACTTTTCTTTCATAATTTCACAGCCATCACTGCGAAACAGCCTTGCGGGTGCGACATTCCTTCGTCAGGGTCGCTTTCGAGAGAACGAAATTAGCTCATTTTAGCGTATTTCATAAGGGGCAGAACGGAGTTGGACGTGGGAGAAACAGGGCATCAGGGGGAAAATCATATGCCAAGGGACGGCATAAACCCCCAATATGAACAACGGACAGAGGATGTTATTGTCCGCGTTGCCCCTGAGTTTTTGGCGGAGCAATCCAACCCAAGAGACTCGCGCTTCATCTGGGCCTATACTGTCGAAATAGATAATCAGAGCAGCCAAGACCTCACCGTCACAGACAGATTTTGGCAAATCGCTGACAGTAGCGGCCAAGTCCAAGAAGTCCGCGCGGCGGGCGTTGTGGGCGAAACCCCGATGGTTAAATCCGGCGAGACCTTTCGCTATACATCCGGCGCGCCGCTAACGGCCCCGTCCGGAATGATGCGCGGATCTTACACCATGCGCACGGAAAGCGGCGAGAGTTTTGACATTGTTGTGCCGACATTCTTACTCGATAGCCCACATGAGGGGCATTGTTTTAACTAAAGCGCTGCTTTGTCCTTTGTATAAAAGCTAAGAATTTTGTGATATTTCACGGGCATCAACCGCTGAAAAAAACTCGCGATTTTAGCATCTTTTCCGATGAGAATGCGGCGTTTGCGTTTCGCTGTACCGGCTAAAATAATCTGCACAGCTTTGTCGACGGGCGTAATCGCTAGCGTATCAAAATCATCATCCATTTCGGCCTTGCTCTGCCCGTCAGGAATATAGTCCACGACCGCATTGCGCGCGACATTGGTCTGCACGCCGCCCGGATGCACAGAGCAAACGCCAACCCCCGTGCCGTCCATCTCCAGCGCGAGCGTTTCGGTAAAACCACGCACCGCGAATTTCGACGCGCAATAATGCGCTTGGCCCTTAAACGCGATTAATCCGAAGAGGGAGGAAATATTCGTGACCGCGCCTTTGGTTTGCAACAGCTGCGGCAGGAAGACTTTCGTCATACGCACAACACCCCAGAAGTTCACATCAATGATCTGCTCCATACTCTCCAGCGGAGTATTCAAAACGTCGCCAACGCGCGTCAGTCCGGCGTTATTAAAAACGTAATCTGCGGGGCCAAGCGCGGCCTGAACTTTGTCAGGATAATCCAAGACCGCTTGCTTATCGGACACGTCCAAAACATCGAAGAGAATTCGGTTGCCCGCACCAATCATTGCGCGCGTTTCTTCGAGCCCGTCCACATTCACGTCAGAGATCGCGAGCACCGCGCCTTGCTCCGCAAGCTGACGTGCGAGTTCGCGGCCCATGCCGGACGCCGCGCCTGTGATGACGCAGACTTTGTCTTTAAACACGCTCATGCCGCAGCCTTTGATTTTGACTTCGACGAGGTAAATTCTAATCCGTCAAGATCCACCGCCGCCTTCATCAGCGCATTTTTATCAAATTTATAATCCTGCCGATTTTGCCAGGGATCACGGTCACCTTGTTTGGGGAGTTGATCGACCACACGGGTGATATAACCTGCCTCAAAATCTAAATATTTACGCGGGGCAAGATCGGTCGGCGCGCGCGGCGTCACGGTGTCCAAACCACCCGCATCCATATGGTTCATAAGGCGGCACCCGAAGCGAGAGATTAAATCTGCCCGCAAAGTCCAACTCGCATTGGTATAGCCAAAGACAGAGACCATGTTGGGAATATCGGAAAACATGAGGCCATAATATCCGAAGGTTTCGCCAATGTCTTTTGGGACGCCATCCATTGAAATCTCGGCTTGGCCGCAAAACACGACATTCAGGCCTGTCGCCGTAACGATTAAATCGGCCTCCAATGTCTCCCCTGATTTTAACAAAATACCACTTGGCACAAATCGGTCAATATGATCAGTGACGACGGAGGCTTTGCCCGCCTTCATCGATTTGAATAAATCGGAATTGGGCACAAGGCACAGCCGCTGATCCCATGGATTATAGGTCGGCGTAAAATGAGTTTCGATATCGAAATCCGGGCCAAGTTCTTTTCGAATTTGCTTGAGTAAATAATCACCCGTTTTCTTGGGCTTCTTCTGCGCCGTCTTATAAATATAGCGCGAATAGGCGATCGTCTTCATGCGCGTAAGCCGATAGGCGAGTTTTTCAGGTAAGATCGCGCTCAGAAAATTCGCTATTTTATCGGTGTCGGGATGGCTTGCTATCCATGTCGGGCTCCGCTGGAGCATGGTAACATGCTCCGCTGTTTCCGCCAGACTGGGAACGAGCGTCACAGCCGTCGCGCCCGAGCCGATCACGATTATCTTTTTACCCGTTACGTCATAGCCTTCGGGCCAATGTTGTGGATGGATGATGTCGCCAATAAAGTCCTCACGGCCCTCGAAATGCGGATCATACGGTGTATCATAATCGTAATAGCCAGCGGCGGAGATAACGAAATTTGCCGTGATTTCCGTGGCCTTGCCTTCGGAATTTGCGAGCGTCAAAACCCAACGCGCCTCAGATGAAATCCAATCCATGGCTGTGACTTTACGGTCATATCGTATGTGTTTTTCAATGCCGAACTCGGCAGCTGTCTCTTTAATATAGTCCAAAATCGCAGGACCATCGGCGATGGCTTTACCGTCCGTCCAAGGTTTAAAATCATAACCGAGCGTATGCATATCACTATCGGAGCGAATGCCCGGATAGCGGAATAAATCCCAAGTCCCGCCCATACGTTCGCGGGCTTCCAAGATGACGAAACTGCGGTCCGGACAGTCTCGGCGATGATGACAGGCTGCGCCAATACCGGAGAGGCCGGCGCCGATGATGACTGTATCAAAATGTTCGATCATGGAATTTATTTAGGTGTCGGTGCGAATAAAGTCAGTGAACAAAATCAAAGACACGCCCATGCGGAAATCCTCGCTGCCCATCTTGGAGTCAGCCGGAGTTTCGTATTTGGGCAATTAGGACTGCCCGCAGGGTCGACCTCCACGACGGAAGACCGAAAGTAAAAGTGTTTCTCGCAAAGGCAGGCCCTGCGGCGATGGTTTTTGATGAACCGGTAGGGGGTCCCGCAGTTTGCCCTTCCGGTCACCCATATCCGTTTTATTGGATATGACCCGGTTTAAGAACAAGCGGTCTACTCTCAGCTCAAAAGCCCCGGCCTCTGAATGCTCTTAGCTCAGACGCTCAAGCCCACCGTCTC
>CAZSKH010000191.1:0-4999 GCA_964607395.1 uncultured Algimonas sp. | reverse complement strand
CGCTTTCTCGCGCTCTCTTTTTTCCCGTTCCTTTTTTTCGCGATCTCGGATTTTCTCTAGCCGTTCGTCCTCGCGCGCTTGCGCGGCTTCCAATATGGCTTGGGCCGTGACGGAGGCGAGTTTATTATAGGGGTCGCGGCGCTCTTCTTCGACCTGCTCCTTCACGTAAAGATCTAGCATGAGATGATAAACATCGCGCGGCATGCCGGGTTTATATTCCGGCATCTTCACGGGCCGAGGGCGCGGCAGATCCCCCTCCGTCAGGGGTTTGCGCCGCTGCAATTTCCCGTCGCCGGGGAGCGGCGTGATATGGGGCAGGGCAAGGGTCTGCGTATCCCATTCAAGACGGCGAAGCTTGACCTGTTTTTCCCGCACCGAAATGGCGAGGCTTAAATTGCGGAGCTGCTCATAGGTGGAAGGGGCAGTTGGTTTTGGAGAGCGATGTGTCGTGCGCGGCATATTTGGCTTTCTTGCAGGAGGGAGTGGTTGCAGCCCATCATCCTTTTCAGGGCGGGTCTGCCGAGTATCTCTTTGGGAGGTTAGGACCGCCCGCAGGGTTGGTCTCCGCGATGGAGTACCAAGATAGAAAACTTTGTTTTACGCGATGACTAGTGCATTTGTTTGAAAAACAATTGCACCACCCTGCGGCAGCGGTTTTTGATATAACGGCCAGTCATAAACCCCGGAGTTGGCCCACTTGGAACCACCGGTCGGCTCTCGTTATAAAAAGTCCGGCACAGTCCACGTTGTCAAACGCGGATGCTCAACTCCACCGTCTTCCAAACAGGTAAATGACGTCTCACCTGTCCTATGTCTGAAAGAACTTGTCCAATATATCACAGCTTTCGAAAGTGAGGATTATTCTCTTGAAATTAGATGTAAGACGTTGATTTCATGAGGTTAGCGGACTCCGTAAAACGCGGATATAGTTTATCCAGCCCGGGGTCTCACCCTAGGTTCAGACTCTTCTTACTATCCCTAAATCCAGATTCTATGCTATCATCGCAGGCATATTGATGTGTCGTTCAGATTTGGGGAGCGGGAGATGAAATCAGTTTTGATGCGTTGCCTAGGCTGGCTCGCCTGCTTTGGGGCCATAATCGGCCTGTCTGCCTGCGCCACAAGCAGCCCCAATGAACATTATTTGGATGCGGGGGCGCGCCAACATATCCAAACTGTCGATGCGGTTTTAGTTGCGAAACAAGACCGCATTGGCGCAGATGTAGAGCGGAACGCGACCTTGGCCGACCTAAGCGCCATGGCGATGCCTCTGACCATTCTTCCGGCCTTACTCGATATCGGTGTGACAGGGGTCCGCACGGTCAATGCCAATAAGATGGCCAAACCGATACGCGAGAAATTAGAGGGCCATGACGTTCCCAGTGACGTGCGGCAACAGGTCAGGCAATCCCTGGCCGGAACCACGCTGGATGGGGTGGATGAATTTACAATTCTGCGCAATGAATATCCCGGACAGCGCGCGCATTTAATCGCCGACTCTTCGGCGGATGCCGTCCTTTTCATTGATATGCACTATGGTTTCACCGCAAATTTCAAAACGCTTTATATGAAATCCTACGCGATGTTATTTCCAAATCACCCGGAATTGAGACAGTTCCAAGAAACCCCCGATAAAGATCGGCTTCTGGAATTTTCGGATAATATATACCGTAATCAATTTGCCGTCGCGCTCTCTACGAAATTGAAAGACGCCAGCGCGGCGGAACATGCCGCCACATGGGCAGAGATGTCAGAAGAAGAATTAGTCGAAGTGCTCGACGCCGCCGCGCTTCTGATGGCGGATACAATTGCCAATGATATCGGCATTGACGATCTGGACTCGGACCTCAACCTCATCCCGGACGGCCAGCCGCTCAATACAAAATATGATAATCATAATCGGCAATTTGCCAAAATAAGAGCATTGGACGGTGCGGCAGAGAATAGCGGCGGGCAGACAGATACGGATGCGGATGAAGAACCGGGGGTGAATGCCCGTGTGGTGGGTGAGGGGGCTGGGAGTTGATTTATTCGGGCCGCCGCGCAAAATAGCCATCCATCCTTCGAAGCCATTCATTGCGACGGATGGTGACCCAGACATCACAAGCTTACACAACACGCCTTGTCATCCCGCACGTAGCGCAGCGAAGATGCGGGACCTATCGGTTTTGTGTTTTTCTTTGCGGGTTTCTCAATTCTCCGACCAAAACTCCCCCGATATATCATGCCACCCGGGATTGGTTTGCTCGATCAAGGCATCCTTCCAAGGCCGCACCCAGCGTTTCAATTTTTTCTCATGGGTGATAGCCTCATCAATATCGTTAAATGAGGTCACATAGACGAGCTTATAGATTTTATATTTGGTGACGTGTTTGCTACCAATATCCGCCCGATGTTCGGCCATGCGCCGCGCAATATCATTCGTGACACCAATATAAATGGCCCGATAAATCGCACTCGCCATGATATAGACATGATATTCCACGAAGAGAACATATGAGGAACAAAGTGCAGCAGTCAAGAGATATAAAATTGTCATCCCGCACAAGTCCAAAGGGCGCAGATGCGGGACCTATCGTTTATAAACTGTGGTTAGGTTCATAACAGACAGGTCCCGCATCTGCGGGCTTCGCCCTTGTGCGGGATGACAGGGGTTTTATTTATCAGCGCTTCGTATCGCTGCAATTTCATTCCACAACGCTTCCTCTGCGTTGGTCTCCCACCCCACCGCAGGCACACCCTCAAACACCTCCAGCTCCGCCTGCAAACGTGGCCGCGCAATCCCTTCCAGATAGTCCGCATCCATCTCTATCCCAATAAAGCGCCGCCCGTGGCGCAGGGCGGCGACGCCTGTTGTGCCGCTCCCCATAAATGGGTCGAGGATGAGGTCGCCGGGATTTGTGCTGGCGACAACAATGCGCTCCAGCAGGCTCTCCGGTTTCTGCGTGGGGTGGCGGCCAAAGGCTTTCTCGGATTTTTTCGTTAGCGGGATATGCCAAACAGAGCGCATCTGCTTCTCTGGCTTTTTCATAATATCAGACGGGAAATCGCCGAATTTCATCTCTTTATAATTAAAGACATGTTTGTCCTTTTTCGAGGTCCGCGCCCAGATGAGGGTCTCATGGCTGGCCGTAAACATACGGCAGCTCAAATTTGGCGAAGCATTGGGTTTAAACCAACTGACCTCATTCAGGATATGCATCCCCTCGACCTGTATGGCGTAACCGCATTGATAGATGGAATGATAGGTGCCCGGCACCCACAACGTCCCGCCGGGGCGCAGCTTTCGGTTACACGCCGCAATCCACGTTTGATGGAACAGGAAATCCGCCTCCACCCCAGCGGAGCGGTCCCACTCCCCCTTATTGACCGAAACCATCCGCCCGCCTTGGCAGGTAAACCCGTCATTCGAGAGATTGTAAGGCGGGTCCGCGAATATCATATCGACGGAGTGATCTGGGATTAGATCGGTGATCTTCTCCAAAACGGTAAGGCAATCGCCTTGGAGTAAAGTAAAGCGCGGGATGTCCCGCGCGTGTGTCAACTAATCTGTCTCACCGACTATATCTCACCTATTCCGCTTCTCCAATCATATCTCAACTTGATGGCTTGATATGAATATCATTGTCAATTGACAATAAACAATTTTCAAGCGCTACGATCATTCAAGCGTTGTCGTCAAGTGTAAATTGACATTACGATCAGGTGTGATTTCGCTGAATGAATTTCTGGACCTCTGTAAACTCCGCACGAAAAGCGAGTCAGATTCAAATCTGGCACGCAAGGTTGATATTACGCGCGCGGCGCTGTCAGCTTATAGAAAAGGAGCCAGCTTCCCATCGGACGCGAATATGGTGAAACTTGCCAAACGGGCGAAGCTGGACACGGGCGAATGTCTATTGCTTTTAAACATATGGCGCGCAGATGATGTTTCGGTACAGACCTATCAATCCCTCTTTAAAGCAAGTTATCCGAATAGTGATTTCCGGTCATGAGCCAAGAGCCCTTCGATTATGAAATGCGGGAAGATGCAACGCCTTTTGCCAGTGGGTCGCAACGGGCGCGTGTTTGGACTGAGGGTTGGGTTTTGCGCCAGATGTATTGCCCCTCCTGCGGCAATCGCCCGTTGACTGACTTTGCGAATAATAAACCGGTTGCGGATTTTTATTGCGGTCTCTGCAATGAAGAGTTTGAATTGAAGTCTAAAAAATCTGGGTTCGGCAAGAAGGTGACGGATGGGGCCTATGTCACGATGATGGACCGCCTGCGCAGCGATAGCGTCCCGTCACTCATGTTGATGCGCTATAATGCTGATACGCGGATGGTGCGCGATTTATCTGTTATTCCGAAGCAGTTTTTTGTCACAGATTTAATTGAGAAGCGCAAACCCTTGGCGGCCTCTGCTCGCCGTGCGGGGTGGGTAGGATGTAACATACTTATTGACCGCGTCCCCAAAGCCGGGCGCATTGCCCTTGTGACCAACCGCATTGCTGTGCCCAAAGACGCCGTGCTAGACCGTTGGGCGAAAACGCAGTTCCTACGCGGTAAATCCCTTGCGACGAAGGGCTGGGTTTTAGATGTGCTGAATTGCGTGGAGAAAATCGGTGTCGCAGAATTTACGCTGGCTGAAGTTTACGCTTTTGAGAATTATTTGGGAGAGCTGCATCCTGAAAATAATAATGTCCGGCCAAAGATACGGCAGCAATTGCAGGTTCTGCGGGATGCTGGGGTTTTGGAATTTCTGGGACGTGGGCAATACAGGATGAAATAACTTCATCCTCTCTCATCCGTCATTACCGGACTTGTTCCGGTAATCCATGGTGCCGATTTTCAAATATTATCGATGGAGAGAGTTGGGGTCCATGGATCACAAGAACAAGTCTTGTGATGACGGGGTGTGTTAGCGTAAATGAAGTCACTTCATCAGGACCCCGCACATGACCCACCGCACCCCAAAACACGCCATCCTCCCCGCAGCGCTCCTCCTCCTCACCATCCC
>CAZSKH010000190.1:0-5058 GCA_964607395.1 uncultured Algimonas sp. | reverse complement strand
TTCATCGCCGAAGCGGCGTCCCTCACGCCCGGTGATTTGATTGTTCACATTGATCATGGATTGGGGCGTTACCTCGGGCTGAAAACTCTTCAAGTTTCCGACGCTCCGCATGACTGCCTGGAGTTGGAATATGCGGGCGAAGCAAAACTCTATCTCCCTGTAGAGAATATTGAACTTCTCTCACGTTATGGCAGCGCCGGAGACGGGGCTGTTCTGGACCGTCTGGGAAGCGCAGCTTGGCAAGCCCGCAAGTCGAAAGCCAAAGGCCGATTAAGGGAAATGGCGGCAGGCCTCATCAAAATCGCCGCAAAACGGGCAATGCGGCGAACTGATCCCATTTCACCCGATGAAAGCACTTATAACGAGTTTGCGGCGCGCTTCCCCTATGCGGAAACGGATGACCAGTTAAACGCGATTGACGATGTCTATAAGGATCTCGCCAGTGGCCGCCCCATGGACCGCCTGATTTGTGGCGACGTTGGCTTTGGCAAAACCGAAGTCGCGATGCGCGCCGCTTTCGCCGTCGCTATGGCCGGACAGCAAGTTGCGATTGTCGCGCCGACCACAATCCTCTCGCGTCAGCATTTCAAGACCTTTAGCGCGCGTTTCCGCGGTTGGCCTGTCAATGTGCGGCAGCTTTCGCGCCTTGTCGGAGCGAAAGAGGCTCGGCAGACGAAAGAAGATCTGACCACCGGACGCGTCGACATCATTATCGGCACCCACGCTTTATTGGCCAAATCCATTAGGTTCTCAGACCTTGGCCTCGTCATCGTCGATGAGGAGCAGCGTTTTGGCGTGCAACATAAAGAACGCCTCAAATCCCTTCGCGCGGATGTGCATGTGTTGACACTGACGGCGACGCCTATTCCGCGAACACTACAGATGGCCCTGTCCGGCATTCGCGAGTTGTCGCTTATCGCCACGCCTCCTGTGGACCGTCTGGCGATCCGAACCTATGTCACCCCTTGGGATGAGGTGAGCTTACGCAAAGCGCTGCTGCGCGAAAAATATCGGGGCGGTCAATCTTATTTCATTTGCCCGCGTATCGCCGATATTCCGCGCATTGAGGAGTTCATGCGCAATGCCGTCCCTGAGGTTAAATATGTCATTGCCCACGGACAGATGGCCGCCGGGGCACTCGAAGATATTATGATCGCTTTCTATGACGGCGAATATGACGTCCTAATTTCGACCTCCATCATTGAAAGCGGCATTGATATCCCATCCGCGAATACGATGATTATCTATCGGGCTGACCGTTTTGGCCTCGCGCAACTCTATCAAATGCGCGGGCGCGTTGGCCGGTCCAAAGTGCGCGCCTATGCTTATCTCACCATGCCAGAGGCCCAAATAGCCACCGAGGGCGCATTGAAACGCCTTAAAATCTTGCAGTCCCTCGATAATCTCGGCGCTGGATTTACGCTCGCGAGCCATGATTTGGATATGCGCGGGGGCGGTAATCCTTTGGGCGAAGAACAATCAGGGCATATCAAAGACCTCGGCGTAGAACTCTACCAACACATGCTGGAAGAGGCTGTTGCGGAGCTACGCGATGATGAGGATTCCGTGCGCGATGAAAGCTGGACGCCGCAAGTTAATGTCGGTGTCGCAATCCTGATTCCAGAAACTTACATCCCAGACTTGAACCTGCGTCTGGCGACCTATCGCCGGATATCGGAAGTTACGGATGACACAGAAGGCAACGCCTTGGCGGCTGAACTCATTGATAGGTTTGGCTCCATCCCTCAGGAGGTCGACCACCTTATAAAAGTAATGAAAATCAAACGCCTCTGTCGTCAATCTCATGTGGCGAAAGTGGATGCTGGGCCGAAAGGTATCGTTATGCATATGCGTCATGAGGACATCAAAGACCCGTCTATTATAATGAATGCCATCACGCAAAATAGCGGCTGGAGACTTAGGCCGGATCAAACGATATTAGTCATGGGAAATTACAGTGAGCCCAAATTTAGATTGCGCGGCAGTGAAAAAGCCGTCGCGGCCTTAATGCCCAAAGCACCCTAAGTTTCGTCGGGATCATTAACGAGGTTTGCAATAAGCGCATCGAGCTGGTTCTCACTGGCAAGCGGATTGGTTTGCAGTGGTACTATGACAGATTGCGCGGATACGCCCAAAGCTCCACGTTCCGAGCTCCCGGTTTGATATACCGCGCAATCCAATAATGCCCGAACTCGGGTGAGAATGATCTCAGCCTCGGTTTGATTGGTGTCGTAAAACGCCAAGATAAATTTGTCTTTGTCCCAACGGCAAACAACATCTTGCATCCGTACCAGATTATTCAAGAGATCTGCCGTTTTGGAATAGGCAGCCTCAATTGCTTCGGAGGTGACATGATCAACAGACTGGGACGTAAGCTTTAAGCCAATCAAGGAAACCGGCACGTCCAGTTTTGCCGCATCGCGTGAAATTCGGGGCAGGTGCGCCCGTAGAAACTCTTGCGAGTAAGCCGTCCCGGATTCATCGACAGCGGCATCCACGGCAAGGTTCAGAAAATCCGATTTCATCTGCTCATGAATACGATGATAATTTGCAAGCTCTAATATACGTCCGCGGATTTCTTCGGAATCTGCGTCGCAATCAATGATATCACGTGCGCCTCGCTTATATGCACCATCATAGTCTTTGAACGAGTGACCCTTTACCAGGAATAATGTCGGTGTGTGGAAAAGCTTGGAATTACGACGCATGGTCTCAGATATGCTGAAGGCGGGCTCAGTTTGGTCGAGCGCATTCATAACTACTGCGTCAAATGGGTCCCCGTGCAGATAATCAAAGGCTGAAAAGCTTGTAAATGCGGCCGTCACTTCAACCCCTTTGTCTTGCAGGGCATTTATGATGACCATAAAACTCGGAGAGGCTTTCCCGATAAAAAGCACTCTGAATTTGCGGTCTGGCGACAAATCTCCAATGGTCGGAGATTGCCCAAAATCTTCGCGCAAAGTCTCAAGACGGCGTGTGATTTCGCCGTCCATCACACCTAATCGTATCATCGCATTTACGCGATTGGCAATTTGTGACGGATGCATCGGCGCGAATAGGGTTGAGTCGAAACCAACGGATGCATCAGGCGAGGGCCGGGACATGGCCCCAATTAAGGGCACCTGTCCGGATTTATAGTGGGAGCGAATGACCTTAGCGAGTTTTGGCCCTTGTTCAGCGTAATCAACCAGATGGCATAAAACGGCATCCGGAGTCCTTTTCGGAATGGAGGTCAGTGTATTTCCATCAAATAGGCAAAGCTGAACATCCAGTTCCAAGGCCCGAAGGCTTTTCGCAACCTCCCGGCATTTGACTGGGTGATCGGACACGATAAGCACCCGCGTTCGTCGCGAACGTTTTGGCGCCTGAATGTGCGAATCATCTTTGAGGTCTAATGCAATAGCCGACATAGGCGCAAACCTAGGGTCGAAATCCTACCACCATGTTAACCTTAAACGGCCCGCTCGGAGCAATCACAGTTTACCAACCGCAAGTGCGGTCTTTATTTTCTTCCTGAAGATAGGTCATGACCGGCGCGAAATATTCCAAAATCGCCGAACCGTCCATATCACGCGTGCCTGTGAAGGCCTCCAATGCGTCTGGCCATGGCTTACTCGCGCCCATTTCCATCATCGCATTGAATTTCTCGCCAACGTCGGTGTTGCCATAAACAGAGCAACGATGCAGTGGGCCCTCGAAACCAGCTTGTTCGCACGCGGCTTTGTGGAATTGGAACTGCAAAATATGCGCGAGGAAATATCTCATATAAGGGGTGTTGCCAGGGATGTGATATTTTGCACCCGGATCAAACGCATCGGCAGGACGGTCGCTTGGCGGCTTCAGTCCTTGATATTTTTCGCGTAATTCCCACCATCCATCATTATATTCGGACGGGGAGTAGGTACCGTCAAAGACATTCCAGCGCCATTGATCGACCATCAAGCCAAACGGGAGGAAAGCGACCTTATCCATGGCTTGACGCATTAGAAGGGCCAAATCGGCATCTTCACCGGGCAAGTCTTTTTGATCTAATAATCCGATTTCAACCAAATATTCCGGCGTGATGGAGAGCGCAATCATATCGCCAATGGCTTCATGAAAACCGTCATTAGCGCCGTCGTGGTAGAACACAGATTGGTCCTTATAGGCCCGCTGATAGAAATTGTGACCGAGTTCGTGATGCACGGTTGAAAAATCTTCCCCTGTCACCTGCGTACACATTTTAATGCGAACGTCATCTTTCGCATCCAAGTTCCAAGCAGAGGCGTGACACACAACCTCGCGGTCCCTAGGTTTTGTGATGAGAGAGCGTTCCCAAAATGTCTCTGGTAGGTCTTCAAATCCCATGGACGTGAAAAATTGCTCTGCAACTTCCACCATTTTTTTTGCGTCATATCCCGCGTCAACCAATAGCTTGGTTACATCGACACTCTTGCCGCCACCTTCTGGTGCAACATCATCATAAATATTCCCCCAACTCTGACCCCACATATTCCCGAGCAAATCAGCGCGGATTGGTTCATCCAAGGCGACGACATCATCCCCATATTTCTCGTTGAGCTCTGCCCGCACATAGCAATGCAGCTCGTCATATAGCGGTTTGACTTGCCCCCAGAGACGATCTGTTTCCTTGGAAAAATCTTCTGCATCCATGTCATAGCCGGCACGCCAGAGGTCACCCGCGTCTTTGAACCCAAGCTCTTCGGAACCTTGATTGATGATTTTCACCATCTCGGCGTAATCCCCTTTCATAGGTTTGGATATCTCACGCCAGTTTTCCCAAGTCGCTTTTAGCAGCTCAGGATCATCCGATTGCGCGATAATTTTTGACGCCTGACCCAAATGAATGGTGCCTTCAGGGGCTTCTTGATCCAGAGTTCCATCTTTCTCCAACGGTCCCTTTTCGCCGTCAGGATCGGTGTCCAATATTGCGATGATGCGCTTATCCTTTACATCGATCTCAAACTTACCCTTACCGTAAGTTCCGTCCAAATCCGTCATAATCGTAGCCAGCTTTTTTGCGGCGGCCTCATCATCAGGCGCTGGAAAGTTCGACCC
>CAZSKH010000189.1:0-5064 GCA_964607395.1 uncultured Algimonas sp. | reverse complement strand
CCCAGACCTAAATCCGCGACACAAGCGCTGACGTCAGACAATCCGGCCTTCTTGAGCTTCAATCCGGAGGATGACGGCGTAATTGAACTGAATGAAACAAGCCTTGCCGAGATCATAATGGATGATCTCTATGCGGCAGAGATTGTATTACGGGCGAATACTATAAAAGACAATGTCTATAAATAGGCAGTCTTTGAACCAGAGGTCGAGGCTTTGGAAATGCAATTTGCTGCGAACTTGCTTATGGTTCAAGGTAGAGGAGCCGTACTAGACGGATGATCAATGTTCCGTTGGGGCCTTGATTGCCCGGCGCTCCATAATTAACAAGGTCTGCTGTGACATTTAGAGTACTGAATAAAGTTACAAAAAAGGCTCTGTTTATTGCGCTGGTCTCACCAGGATTCGCCATGGCGCAGGAGCGTGTTGAATTCGAGCCTGCCATTCAAACGGATCAGGCCCCGTCTTCCGCCGTATGTCTTTCATTTAGAACCGCGCTTCGGCTCGCGGCGGCGAACAGTCCGGGTGTCTCTATTGCGCAGTCAGATTTGGAAGCCGCGCGGGCCGGTTTAACAGAAGCCAAATCTCTGCGCCGCCCACAAGTCTCTGTCTTTACCCGCTCCGGCATCGGGGACGAAGGATTAGTGAACTCCGCTATTGAGAACCAGCTAGGTTTGCGGGCGTCTCAACGTATTTTCGATTTTGGCGACTCCCGCTTGGCAAGAGAGGCGGCTGAACAAGAAATTCTAGCGCAAGAAAGCCTTGTTCTGAGTGCTGAAGCCCGTGCTCGGCTTGAGGCGGGGCTCGCTTATATCGATTGGTTGGATGCGTCAGAGCGCTTGACGGCAACTGTCGACCGCGCCGACTATTTTTCGCAAGAGCTCTCCGCTTTGGAAATCGCGCTCGAGTCTGGCGGGGCAACCCGATCCGAGGTTGCGGAGATTTCTGCGGAAGCGGCAGACGCAGAAGCAGATCGTTATGAGTTAGAGTTCGAACGACAACAGTCTGTATCAAGGCTCCGTATTGCGACTCGCTCTGAAGATCCGCCCTGTCCGAATGCCCGCGCCAGCGTCGAGCAAGGCGTAGATGTTTTGTCTGGCGGACAGACGTCGCCTACATATCTGAGGGATGCTTTGATTGGTAACGCCCAGGTTCAAGCCCTGACACGCACGGCGAGCAAATTAGACTTGCAAGCCGAACGCCAAAGCCGCTCACGCCTGCCGATTGTGGAAATCGTTGGCATCAGCTCTCTGACGACGGACCGTCGGTTTAATGGCCTTGAAGCCCGGGAACGTATTGGATTTGATGCGTCTGTCCCAATCTTTACCGGGTCGGCTTTGACCGCGCGGACTAACCGAGCGCGCGCAGAGGCACGTCGCGCCGAATTTCGTGCGGATGAAGAACGCAAAACTTTGGAAGAACAAGTGACCTCCACACACAAAAGAGCCTTACTGCTCAGCGCGCAGCTTGGCCGTAGGCAAGCCGTCATTGAATTTCGAACTGATGAATTTGAAGCCGCCCAGACCGGCTATGAAAACAATATTCGAACCTTGCCCGAGATGGTCGATATCCGCTTGGCTTTGGAAGAGGCTCGTTTGGCAGAAATTCGCACGCGCCATAATTATTTCAGACAAGGTCTGACGTTAAAGAGCCTGACAGGAGCGCTCTAATGGCGACGGACGTTACCTCTAATATCAACGGCAATGCGGAGCGCACTAGGCCCAAGTCGTCGCTAAAACCCTTCATAGCGGTGACACTGCTCTTTTCCCTCGTCGTGAATTTTTTGATGCTGGTCTCGCCGCTATACATGCTTCAGGTTTATGACCGTGTGCTGTCCTCTGGGTCGGTGGAAACATTGATCATGGTCAGCATTGCAGCCATCGGTTTGTTGAGTGTTTATGGTTTTGCGGAGGCAGCTCGGCGCAAAACGCTCGCATTGATGTCAGAGCAGGTACAGGACGAATATGGTCCGGTTATTTTCACGTCCAGCTTTCGCGATTCAAATTCGCCGCAACTCTTGCCAAAAAAACTCGCGGATTTGGCGACGGTTCAAAGCTTCCTGCGCCATGGTCTGCCTCTACCATTTTTTGATTTGCCTTTCACGCCGCTTTTCATCTTTGCTATGTTTTTGGTTCATCCCATCATCGGGTGGATTGGCGTCATAGGCGGTCTTGTACTGATTTTGATTACAGTGTTCACAGAACTATCTTCACGTAAGTCGGTTGAGGAAGCCATGCAGGCGGAGTCTCTAACGACGAACTTCGCGACTGAAATTAGTCGAAAGCGGTCTGTAATTTCCAGTCTAGGAATGATGTCACCGCTCTTATCGAATTGGATGGCCCATAAGAAAAAATCCAGCCAAATGACATTAGATGGCTTGGGTCGCTCCACGTTTTTCAGCGCGCAAGCCAAAGGGTTACGCCAGATGCTCCAAGTCGCTGCGCTAGGTATTGGCGGCTATCTTGTGTTGCAATTGGAAATGTCTGCGGGTGCCATTATCGCAGGATCGATCCTCATGGGCCGTGCCTTGGCACCGATAGATCAAGCTCTTGGCGCATGGCGTCAACTCATTCGCGCGCGGACTGCTTGGTCCAGTCTTGAAGACACGATGTCACGTTCTGGTGCGGTCGAAGGGTCATTTACCCCCATGATGCGTCCCGAAGCTGATCTGTCGGTTGAAAGCTTGATGATCGCAAGCCCAGGGTCTGACACGGCGTTACTGCCTAAGTTTAATGTAACGCTCAAGGCCGGCGCTTCGATTGCCATATTGGGCCCGAGTGGGTCTGGTAAGACATCTCTCCTGCAAACGATTGTTGGCGCTTGGGAGCCTCTGGAAGGGCATGTGCGATTAGGGGGCCGCGACATGCATAGATGGGAGGCAGGCGACCGGGGTCAATATATTGGCTATGCCCCGCAGGACGTCGAACTTTTACCGGGAACAATCGCTCAGAACATCAGCAGGTTTTCAGACGGATCACCCGAAGACATCATGGGCGCGGCACAAAAGGCGGGATTTCACGATATGATCCTGCGGCTACCCGAGGGGTATGACACGCGTGTGGGATCGGGCGGAAGTCATTTGTCTCAGGGGCAACAAAAAGGCGTCGGTTTAGCGAGAGCCTTATATGGTGACCCTGTTCTTCTCGTTCTGGATGAACCCGGTACAAACCTCGATCGGTCTTCATTGATGAGCTTTCAACGCGGTCTCGCAGAGATGAAGTCAAACGGAAGTATTCTTATATTTGCGACACATGATATGCGCTTCCTGTCTTTGGCTGATAACGTGCTTTTGCTTGATAATCGTTCTCTGAAAATGGTGTCTGCAAAAGACTATATGTCGACATTGACTCGGGTTCGGCAATCCATTGCTGGCGCAGAAGGGAGAGCGACATAATGGCGTCAACATCAAGCATTTATTCCGCACTCTGGAAAAGCAAAACGATAAAGCTGGGCGCTTTAATTTGCACATTCGCTTTTGGTGGATTTGTGATTTGGGCCAGCTTGGCTCCGCTTGCCGAAGGCGTAGTCGTCTATGGTAAGGTCGCCGTCGAAAATAATCGAAAAACGATCCAACATCTTGAAGGCGGCATTATTCAGGAGATCCTTGTTCGGGAAGGTGATGTCGTCGAGCGCGGCGCGCCGCTGATGATTTTAACGGATGTAAGTGTCGCGGCGGGACGCGATCAAATCGCCAAGGAACTTGCAAATGCCGAGGCAACGATTGACCGTCTGGAAGCGCTTCTGTCAAATAAGTCCACCTTGACGTTTCGAGACCTTGAACAAGACATTGTTCCGACGGACGTTTTGATGACAACTCGATCTCGTCAGCGTGAATTTTTTGCGCAGCAAAAGGGCAAAATTCAGGCCGACATTGATGTGCTTGAAAGCCGTCGAGCTGGACTTGTGCAACGCGCAGAAAATCATGAAGCACAGATCGAAAGCACGCGTCGCGCCAGAGATTTGGTACAGGCCGATGTTAAACGTAGCCAGAAACTTCTTGAGCAACGTCTTATCCGGGCGCTCGATCTATCTGGGTTGGAACGAGATGAGGCGCGTCTCAGCTCTGATTTGGCGCGTTTGAATTCTGAGCAGAATACGGCATTGGCACAGGCTGATGAAATTACGCAGCAGATCATACAAACCCGTGCGCAGTTTAAAGAGCAGGTGAGCGCTGATTTGGTTGCGGCTCGCGCAGAGATTTTGAGCAATCGAGAACGCCTTATTTCTGCGCAGGATGTGGTCAATCGAACCACGCTTTATGCGCCCCAATCCGGAGAAATTTTAAACTTAGCCTTTTCCAATGCAGGCGCTGTAGTGCGTCCCGGGGAGACCATATTGGAGATCGTCCCTGATAATCAGGACTTAATCGCCACAGCCGAAATTCAACCGTCTGACCGAGATTCAGTCTATGAGGGATTATCCGTTGAAGCGCGTCTATCAGGGCTTAAGGCGTGGGACTCGCCGCTATTGGCTGGAACTATATCTGATATCAGTGCGGACCTGAAAACGTCGCCCGATGGACGCTATTCCTTTTACGAAGCACAAATTACGATTGGGGAAGAGAAACTTGGAGAGTTAACAACGCCTTTGCTGCCGGGGATGCCGATAGAAGCCTTCATTTTCTCCGGTGAGAAGCGAACGTTCCTCGAGTATCTTTTAGAGCCTGTAAACGCGACTATGCGAAAAGGTGCGCGAGAATAGGACGGCTTCCCCTGTTTTTACGCGTTTGAAACTGTTGATGCGGGGCTACTGACCCGCCTCGCCATTGGCCACGGCCATGTGGCTTTGGTTCATGACATAGGCGCGAATGTCTTCCATCGCGTCTGGGGTTAACTGCGCCTTGAAAGAGACCATGCCGTTTTCAGATAATGCGCCATTCTCGACGATGTCTGTCCATTCGTTTTTATCCGCCGTGGCATAAGACCAGCGTAAATCGGGCAGAGCCCCGCCGCTGACGGCGAGGGGCCCGTGGCAAACCAAGCAGTTTTCCGAATAGTGATATAACCCGCTCGCAACTTGTTCCGCTGCGCCAAAATCTTCGCCTTTTGGCGTGCGTTCAATCGCAGA
>CAZSKH010000188.1:0-5076 GCA_964607395.1 uncultured Algimonas sp. | reverse complement strand
GTGATGGGCGGAGCGCATAATGCGGTTACGATTGTGACTGAGGCCGGTGAAGAAGTCTGGAGCCGCGCGGATAAACGCAGCATCGCCCGCCGCCTCGCCGCGAAAATAGGAAAGACATTTGATGAAGCCCCTTAGCAAAATACTCACCGCCCTTTTGCCGCTCACCGTCTTGGGTCAAACGGCTTTGACGCAAACCGCTCAGGCGGAAAATATGCCCGACTGCCAAATCTTGATCATGGAACCCCTTGAGGTCAAAAACGCGCCGGGCGAAGCGATGGTCGCGTCATATTTCCCGGCGACAGAGTTTATCGAGTCTGCAAAAGACGACGCGCCGGAGCATATTTCGGACCTTAATGGACAAAAGATTCGCGCCCTCATGTGTACGCGAAATGACGTGCTTCCGGCTGAGTCCGATTATGATTTCTTGGCGACGGGAATTCCTTTTGTTCTGTCTCAGGATTTCGATAGCCCCGATACGGACAGCCTGACCCTCTATTGGAAAGACGGTCAGATCGAACATGTCTATAAAGGCCATCCGCTCTCGGACGAAGCGCAAGGCATTTTGGATAGTCGCCTCGCAGCGTTTTCACAAAACGGGTTGAACCCTTGGGCGCGTGAATTGGCCGCAGAAGCTGAGGTCCAGGCTAAGCTAGAGGCTCAGGCCGCCGCTGAAAATGCAAAAATGGAGGAAGACAAGACGCAGCTTAGCCCTGCGAGCACGGCCATTGAGACTGACGCAGAGGTCATCAACACAGCCGGCGTCATAACTTCGGATAGCGGCTCGCAGGACCCATTTGACGCGGCAGATGTTGAAGAAATTTCATTGGGCGAACCCGAGATATCTGACGCTACGAAATTAAATGTACAGACAAAATTTGAGATCGAAGAATGAACCTAACCGTCAAAATCAAAGCGCTCGCCCATTTTGGCGATTTGCCTTTACCGCAATTTGAGACGGCCCTCGCGGCCGGGGCTGATCTGCGCGCTGCATTGGAGGCTGATATGACACTGGCACCGGGCGCACGAACGCTGATTCCGACGGGGTTTGCGATGGCCCTGCCCGCTGGATATGAAGCGCAAATTCGCCCGCGATCCGGTCTGGCTTATAAGCACGGTATTACCTGCCTAAACACGCCCGGCACAATCGATGCGGATTACCGGGGCGAAGTGAAAGTCTTGCTGATTAATCACGGCGCGGAGCCCTTCACCATCACGCGCGGGGAACGCATCGCGCAAATGGTCATCGCGCCCATTACACAACCTGACTTTGTCAGCGTCGAAAGCCTCGATGAAACTGTGCGCGGCGCAGGCGGATTTGGTAGCACCGGCACGAAATGAAATCCCTCTCCGGATTTTGGGCGGGGCGATATTCCTATGCCGACCCGGATTGGCCTGAAGTTGAATTTGACTGCGAGCTGATCCAAAGCGGGCCCAGCGTCACAGGACACATCACAGAGATAGATATTTTCAAACAGCCTGCGACATTCCTGATGGAATCCGTCATTGACGGGCAGATCCACAAGCGGGATTTTTGCTTCACCAAAACCTATGTGACGCGCTCTGAATATTATAATCAACCCGTGGAATATGTCGGCAAGGTTCACCTGACCGGCAATCGCATTTCAGGCCGATGGCATATTGGGGAGGTGAGCGGAAATTTCTCCCTGACACGCGATAAGGTCTCGGCGGGCCGCGCAAAAACACGGGTTGCGGCGACTGACTCCCTCTTCACTCCCAAATGGTGAGCCGCAAAAAAGGCTTGCCTAGACGCCGCCCACCTTCTTATGACAACGTAGGACAATTTGCGAAATAGGTCAGACATGCCGCGTATCATTACAGCCGTTCTAATGACCATCCTCTTGGCGCTCACCGCCTATCAACCCGCCGCAGCGGCGGACCCGTCTGAAACGCCGGTCGCAAAACACGGCCAGCTCTCTGTTGTCGGCCCGCATATTCTGGATAAAAATGGCGAGATAACCTCTCTCGCCGGGCCGAGCTTTTTCTGGTCCAATACGGGATGGGGGCAGGAGCGTTTCTATACCAAAGGCGCGGTGGAGACATTTGCGAAGGATTGGAATGCAGGCATCATCCGCGTTGCCATGGGGGCGCAGGGCAATGGGAGTTATTTGGAAGATGAAGCGGGAAACATTGACCGCGTTGTGACCGTCGTCAATGCTGCCATTAAGAACGGCCTTTATGTCATCATCGATTGGCACTCCCATCACGCCGAACAAGACGTGGAAGAAGCCAAACTGTTCTTTACCGCGATTGCCAAGGCTTACGGCGAATACCCCAATGTCATTTATGAAATCTATAATGAGCCACTGGACACGACGGATTGGTCAACGGTCGTCAAACCTTATGCGGAAGAGCTCATCGACACCATCCGCGCGGTGGACCCGGATAATCTCATCATTGTCGGAACACAAAGCTGGGCGCAGGATGTCGATAAGGCCGCCGATGATCCGATCACGGGCGAGTCCAATATTCTCTACGCTCTGCATTTCTATGCTGCCTCACATAAAGACAGCCTCCGCGACAAGGCCGAATATGCGATAGGCAAAGGCCTGCCGCTTATTATTTCCGAATGGGGCAGTGTGACCTATTCCGGCGATGGAAAATTCGATAGAAAATCGACACGCGAGTGGATGAAATTCGCCAAGAAACATCATCTCACACATTTGAATTGGTCGGTCAGCGATAAGGACGAAACCGCGTCCATGTTCCGCTCCAATGCGTCGTCTGACGGCGGTTGGACCGAGGAGGACCTCACGCCGTCTGGGCGATTGGTGCGCGACATTATCCGCGATTGGTAGTTGCCCCTGACCCGGCATGGCTTACATAGGGCGCTCATACTTTGACGGAGACCCTCATGCCAGCCAGCCCGCGCGGAAAAATCTACGACTCTATCTTGGACACGATGGGCGGCACGCCGCTTGTGCGCTTTCCGCGTATTACGGCGGGCCTCCCGGCGGATATCTGCTTTAAGCTCGAGTTTTTTAACCCCATCGCCTCTGTCAAAGACCGGATAGGCATCGCCATGATCGAAGCCATGGAAACAGATGGCCGCCTAAAGCCCGGCGGAACGTTAGTCGAGCCGACCTCCGGCAATACGGGGATTGGTATCGCTTTCGCAGCGGCGGCCAAGGGCTACAAAGCGATCCTCGTCATGCCCGAACAAATGAGCGCCGAGCGCCGCAAAATGATGCGCCAGCTCGGCGCAGAACTTGTCCTCACCGAGGCCGCAGGCGGTATCCCGCTCGCCATGGAGGTCGCCGCTGATATCGTCGCCAAGACGCCCGGCGCCGTCATGCCGGGGCAATTTGACAATCCCGCCAATCCGCAAATTCATTACGACACAACAGGGCCTGAAATTTGGGCCGATACAGATGGCCAAATCGATGCCTTTATCGCAGGGGTCGGCACAGGCGGCACGCTCTCCGGCACGGGCAGGTTCCTGAAAGAGAAAAACCCTGATTGCCAAATCATCGCGATTGAACCTGTTGGCAGTCCGATGATTTCCGAAGGCACAAAAGGCCCGCATAAAATCCAAGGCATTGGCGCAGGCTTTATCCCGGATAATCTCGACACGGACCTCATCGACAGTGTCGTCACGATTGATAATGATACGGCTTTCGGCACCGCCAAACACGTCGCCGCAGAAGACGGCGTGCCAATCGGTATTTCATCAGGTGCCGCCGTTGCTGCTGCCTTGCTGGTCGGGGCGCGTCCAGAGATGCGCGGAAAACGCATTGTCGCAATCATCCCCAGTTTTGCGGAACGCTATCTCAGCACGCCATTATTCGCGGAAGAGCCGGACTATGCGGTGCGGGGCCATTGAGTCCCGCGTATTAGACGCGGCTTAAAACAGCGTAGCGGCACGTCTGTTTCGTCCTTCAGCAGTCGTTGAGATCACCTCAACAAAGCTCTCGTGATCTTTGAGGACGTCCCTTCACCTCTTCGTGATAATTTAATTCTTGACTACTCGGTTAATAATTGAGATATGAATCCCCCAGGCACAACAAATCCGAAAAACGAAGGCGTCTGAAAATGTCAAAATCCATTATATTATACACCAAAGGCTATTGCCCCTATTGCAAAGCCGCAAAAGCGCTCCTGACCCAAAAAGGCGTGACATTCACTGATATTGAAATCACGGATAATGAAACGCTGACGGCAGAAATGGTTGCAAAATCCGGACGGCATACTGTGCCGCAAATTTTCATCGGAGACACACATGTCGGCGGCGGGTCTGACCTCGCGGCTTTGGACGCGGCTGGTGGGCTGGACCCCTTGCTCAAACCTTTTCTCTAACCGCGGCTTTACGAATAGTCCTGAAAATGGCTTGTGAAAACGCGCGGCCCAGTTAGTTTGATAGGCATTGGACAGAAAGCCTGCGCAGCATCGCAGGCCTAGAAGGACTTCATATGGCTCGCCCTCGAGAATTTGATACGGATACAGTCTTACAGGCGCTGCGGGATGTCTTTTGGGAACATGGATATGAGGGCACCTCCTACGCCAATATTATCGCAGCGACCGGCCTGCAAAAAGGAAGTCTATACGCCGCCTTTGGCGACAAAAGATCACTCTATCTCGAAGCCTTAGCCAGATATGACACAGGTCACGTCAGTGACGGCGTCGCGATGTTGTCTAACACCGATCAAACGGGCGCAAAGCGTATCGGAAATCTGATGCAAGCCCTCGTCGATTCCGCCGAAACCAAACAAGGCCGCTGGGGCTGTCTTTTATGCAACGCCGCTGTCGACCAAGCGCCCTTTAATGAACCGACGGAAGTGGTCGTCATGAAAAGTATGAACCGCATGAAGAGAGCTATCGCAAAGGCTGTGAAAGATACACCCGCCGCAAATAAAGCCGATCTGATCTGGGCGCTGTATTTTGGCGGCCGCGTTGTCATTAAATCAGGAGCCTCTAAAGCCACTCTGCGCGCCATAAAGAAACAGGCTTTGAGCCTTTTTTGATGAGAAAAAAGCGGCGTTAAAAAACGATATCCCACTTTTGAAACCTTAAAAACCCCCATAAAACCGCACTGAAAATAAACTCCGTCCACGCTTTCCA
>CAZSKH010000187.1:2430-5113 GCA_964607395.1 uncultured Algimonas sp. | reverse complement strand
GTCGCCGCAGCGAAGAGCGTCATGAAGATCACGGCCAGAAATAGCCGCCCTTTTTGAGGCCAGATATAGTCTCGCCATAGGCGCGCAATGCGCTGGCGATCCGTCATGGGTTTAGCCCCACCTAACCAATGACGCCGTCCCCATCCGGGTCGAGCAGGTCATGGGCGTGCAGGATAAAATAGCGCATATGGGCATTATCAACGGTGCGCTGCGCGGCAGATTTCCAAGCCTTATGGGCCGCTTCAAAATTCGGATAAGCGCCAACAAAGTCAACGGCCTCCAAATCTTTAAATTCCGTCAGGTTCGGATCAACGAGCTCTCCGCCAATCACAAGGTGGAGAAGTTGTGTGGATTTTGCGTCCTCGGTGGATTTACGGTCTGACATACGGGTCCCCAGAAATTTAAAGTCACGGCCCTTTGCAAATTGAGCCAAATGCGGTTTCACCCGCTCCACTAACAAAGCGTGCAAGCGCGGGCCAGCACAAATGACGCCCAAGCCTGATGTGCTTTCAGTGTCAAAATGCGGCAATTTCCCGCGAATATCGGAAACAACCGCGCCGGCTTCTGTCGCGATAAGAGACGCCGCCGCCACATCCCAGTCAGATTTGGGCGTGAAAGCAATGGTAGCATCCGCTTGCCCGCTCGCGACGAGGCACATGCGATACGCCATGGAATTTGCAACGCTAACCGTCATATCCGGGAAATCGAGGCGGCGGAATTTACGGGGATAGCCGATCATCCGAATGCCGTCGATTTTGGACGGGTCAGTTATGGTGAGCTTTTTGCCGTTGAGTTTCGCCCCGCCGTCTAAACACGCTACATACATTTCCTCTTTTAGCGGGTAAAAGACAACGCCTGCGATGGATTTGCCTTTTTCAATCACGGCCACGCAGACGGCGAAATTGGGCGTGCGGTCAATAAAAGCGCGAGTGCCATCAATTGGATCGACGACAAAGGTGCGGGGGCAGGCATGGCGCGAATGATCGTCTTTCGTCTCTTCACTCAGCCAGCCATAACCGGGACGCGCTGCCCGCAGGGCCTCCAAAAGGAAGTCATTCACGGCGATATCGGCTTCCGTTACGGGGGAGCTATCGGCCTTGTTCCATTTCTTGGAATCATTGGCGTCAAAGGCCGCTTTCGCAATCGCGCCTGCTTCGCGGACGACGCCCCGAATGAGGTTTAGATCTTCTTCGGGTATGACGCAGTTACGATCCAGCAAGGGTTAACCCTTCACAGAGCAGGCTTGGCGCATTGGTCGCGCTGTCCATTTTTAAATCATTCGCGGGTATCATGGTTTTATACATATCCCGCAAATTTCCGGCGATTGTAACTTCGGAGACCGGGAAAGCGCGGACGCCTTTTTCGATCTTAAAGCCCGACACACCAACGGAATAATCACCCGTATTGGAATTCAGGCTCGGCCCAAACATTTCCGAAATCAAGAAACCGTCGCCGATATCTGCCATCAGGGCTTCCGGTGTTTTGGTTCCCGCCGCGATCCATGTATTCGTCGCGGAGACACCGGGCGGCGAACCAATGCCGCGCGTGCCGTGACCCGTTGGGGCAAGGCCTAATTGGCGCGCGCTAGACATATTTAGTAGCCAAGTTCTCAAAACGCCGTTCTCGATGATGTGGCGTTTTTCAACGTTGAGCGCTTCCCCGTCCCAAGGCCGAGACCCGTCCCCGCGCGGGAGGAGAGGGTCTTCTAAGACTTGAATATGCGGGGCGAAAACCTCTTTGCCGAGATCATCTTTTAGGAAGGAGACACCGCGCGTAATGGCGGGGCCGGAAATCGCGCCGAGCAATGAGGCGAGCAGGCTGGCCGCGACGCGCTCGTCAAAAATTATCGGCAAAGCCCCCGATGGAATTTGGCGGCTGCCCAAACGGGCGACGGCGCGCGCTCCGGCGTGACGCCCAATTCTTACCGGATCGGGAAGGGAGCCGAAATGGCGGGTGCTCTCATAATCATAATCCCGCTCCATAGCGCCGTCTGCCTGCGCGATAGCGGAGACAGATAATCCATGACGGGATGCGCGCCAGCCATCGCGAAATCCGTGACTGGTCGCATAGGAAAAGGCGCTGGTTGTCCAGCTCGCATTTGCGCCTTCGGCTTGGGCCACGCCGTCAATAGACAGGGCCGCCGCTTCTAATTCATGCGCGCGCGATTTGAGTAAGGCCAGGTTCATAACGGTGTCATCCCAAAGGTCGAGCGCATCCGCGCCGCCAGGGGCCGAGAGCAAGCTCTTTTCCGGTAATCCGCAATAGGGATCTTCGGGGGCGAGTTTCGCCATGGCGACGGCGCGCTCAGCTAAGGCTTGAATACTGCCCGATGAGAGGTCTGAGGAGGACACGCAGGCTTGTCGTCGCCCAATCATAACCCGCAGGCCAATGTCGCGGCCTTCGCTGCTGTCGATATCTTCCAGCGCATTATCGCGCACGGCAATGCCGAGGCTGCGGCCATGTGTGGCAACGGCATCCGCAGTTTCCGCACCGGCCATCTTGGCCGATTTCAACAAAGCGTCCAAAACCGGGAACAGCGTCTCGGCTGTGATTGGCTCTGATTTGGTCATAGCGGGTTTAAGGGGGGGGTTGGTCAAAATTTAGCCCGGGAATGTGAAAACAAGAAACAAAATATATCCGGCTTGTCCAAGAAATGTGAGAAGTGTGAGTAATGTTCCGACGA
>CAZSKH010000187.1:0-2330 GCA_964607395.1 uncultured Algimonas sp. | reverse complement strand
AAAATATATCCGGCTTGTCCAAGAAATGTGAGAAGTGTGAGTAATGTTCCGACGAGGCGGCCTTGGCCAAAGGTTTTGGCCATCCCCATGGCGTGTAAAATTCGCCCAATGAAAAACGCTGCGCCAAAGACATGCAGAGCGATCGGATGAGCGCTTAACATAGCCAGACCTATCAGGCCCAGCAGGGCGAGCGGCGCATTTTCGGTAAAGTTCCCATGGGCGCGGATTCGGGACAGCATAAGGTCGTCCCCGCCGTCTCCGAGATCGATTTTCTTACCCAAGCGGACTTGCCCTACGCGATACATCAATATCGGCGCGAGTATCATATTTAGTGCGATATAGAGTGCAACGATTTGAAAGAGTGTCATCGTGATTTCCCGGTTTTATGATTGATCTTGAGGGTCTAATTTTGCGGCATCGGCCAAGACTTTCCGATGCGTTTCAGGGGGTTGCGCGCCTTGGACCGCCATTTGTCCGCCATATATAAAGGTCGGCACGCCCGACACGCCGAGGCCCCGGAAAAACAGGATTTCATTCTGAACATCCACCTTATCTTTATCTGACATCAAAAGCTCCCGCACTAGCTCGGCATCCAATCCGATGTCCCCCGCGATGCGGCATAAGATATCCAAATCACCAATATCTTCGCCGTTTTCCATATAGGCCCGGAAAAGGGCCGACGCGCAGGCGGGTCCCACATCCTGTCCTTGCGCCCAGCGCATGAGACGGTGCGCGTTTAGCGTGTTGGGTCGCCGCGTAATTGCTTTGAAATCAAAGGCGATGCCAAGGTCCGGTCCGGCCGCTTCCAAATGCTCGCGCATCTGTGTCCACCGCGAGTCCGGTTTGTCGCCGAATTTAGTTTTCATATAGTCGCGGTAATCCGCTCCGCCTTCAGGGACTGTGCCGTCCAGCATGTAGGGCCGAAAAGACAGGTTCGGACGGGGCTTGGTCTTATCCGCCGCTTGCAAGAACTGCTTATAGCCAAGCCAGCACCAGGGGCAGACAAAGTCAGACACGATGTCAACTTCGACGGGGAGATTAGCCGATTTGGAGGATTTACGTTTCGCCATTGCCGCGCTCTACCGTGCGGGATTGGTGATGTCCAACTCACAAAAACAGAATTGGGTTCAGCGGGCGAGACCGGTTTAGCTTATTTTCTATAATAGGCTTTCGCTTCAGAGCATCTTCTCGCGAAGTCATCATCCTCTATGAGGTCGCGCTCTATGGTCTCCGCGTGGTTAATGTCAGCGGCAGAAAAACCTTCCTCCCTCAACGTTCGGCGCAGGCCTGCTCTCTGGAGGGATTGGCCATAAAGGCGAGTCACCGCTCTATATTCGGGGAGGGTAAGTTCATATTTCAGGATATGTGTGACGCAGAGGCAGGTTGTTTTTGCTTGCCCCGACTTGCGGCAGGCGGCCTCTAACTTTCGATCCCCGTCGAAGGTTGCCGCGTCGCGGGCCAATGGGGTCTCTGAGGAGGTGAGGGAAGAGCTTTGCGGGGTCGGGATCCGGGCTTGCGCCTGATCGAGCTGCGCTAAATGTGCGCCAACTGCGACGAGCACGGCAAATCCAGCGGCAACGAGGCCAGATCTTAGATTGAGATGATGCCTCACATCAGCCTCCGAGGTTAAACATGAGCTGTTTATTATGGTTAATTAAGGCAGAAAAATGTTGGCTTGGGAGAATGTAGGGATGGCCAGACTTGGGCGTTATTTTGAAACGCTTTTTTTCTGAACATTGCCCACGGATTGCGATAAAAATTTCATGACAGCGGCGGTTTCTGCCTCTGTCAATCCGCGTGTGAGTTGGGTGTTAAAGTCCCGAAAATCAGCCATAACATCTTCACGTATGGTCCAGCCTTTGTCCGATAAATGGACGGTGCGTTGACGGCGATCGCCATAAGATTGCTTGCGGATGACCAAATCTGCGGCTTCCATACGGTCAATCAGTCCCGTTATAGCGGCATTTTTTCGCCCCGTGCCTTCTGAAAGTTCCGTCAGGGAACAGCCATCATGATAGCCGAGATAGACCAATACGGCGGCTTGCGCGCGCCCGACGCCGGAGCCTTCCGATAGGGCCATATCCGCCGCTTGGGCGATCTGTAAGAATGTCCGGTCAAGGACAAAAAAGAGGCGGCGGTCAACTGTGCGGGCAATAGCCATGAATACTTCCGAAAAACGATGCGATGCGTTTGTGTGACGCATCCCGGACATAAAAACAACGACCCGTAGCGCAGTCTGTAGCCCCCGAGGACGAAGTCCCAAAAATCAAAAGCGGCACAGCGCTGCAAAAACAACAAAACCCGCTACACAGTATGTAGCCCGCGGCGCA
>CAZSKH010000186.1:0-5246 GCA_964607395.1 uncultured Algimonas sp. | reverse complement strand
CATGTCAGATTTATATCGCAAAGAAGCGCTTGCCCACCGCTCCCGGGCTTTGTTCGGAGATGTGCGCTTGCAATCGCCGCCTGCGACATGGGTGATCACGGCGCTTTTGGTTACATTGATCGCCATGTGTTTGGCGGGGTTGTTTCTCTTTCAAGTGCAAACGGAAGGCGGTCCCGTCCGCCTCATTGACTGGCTGTTTGGGGCGCAGGCCTAGATATGGCGGGCAAGCTCCCCGTCATCCTCCAAACGGAAATGACCGAATGTGGTCTGGCCTGCCTCGCCATGATCGCGCGCTATCACGGGCATGATATTGATTTAAATGTGCTGCGGCACAAACATTTAATCTCTATGACGGGGGCGTCGCTGAAATCTGTGATTTCTATTGCGGATGGCTTACACCTGTCCTCTCGGCCCCTGCGGTTGGACATGGACCACCTTCACAAATTACAACTCCCGGCCATGCTCCATTGGGACCTCAATCACTATGTCGTTCTGAAGGAAATCAAAGGCGATAAAGCTGTCATTATCGATCCGGGCGTGGGCTTGCGCAAGATGAGCCTCTCGCGCCTGTCCAATCATTTCACTGGCATCGCGGTTGAGTTCACACCGCAAGCCGATTTCAAAGCGGTGCAAGCGCGGATTAAACCGCGTATTTCCTTGTTGTGGTCGCGCCTTGTTGGGTTGAAACGGGCCATTACACAAACCTTGGTCTTGTCTCTTATCCTGCAAGCCATTGTCCTGCTCTCGCCTTTCTATCTTCAACTCGTCGTCGATGCCGTGCTGCCACGCGGGGACAGCTCGCTTTTGCTCGCGCTGGCGATTGGCTTTGGTGGTTTGGTGATTTTGCGCGCTGTGGCCGAAGCCGTGCGCGGCTGGGCCATCCTCGTTTACGGCAATCAGATGAGCTTGCAGATGGTCGGGAATGTCTTCCGTCATCTTATCCGCCTGCCGTCCCGTTATTTTGAACGACGGCATGTCGGCGATGTCATCAGCCGCATGGGCAGTACAGTTCCCATCCAAGAGGCGCTGACGCAATCTGTTCCGGCGGTGCTCATCGACGGAGCCATGGCGGTTCTTATGCTCATCGTGATGTTTCTCTATTCTCCGATCTTGGGCGGCATCGTATTGGCGACTGTTGCTGGATTGGTTCTGGCGACCTGGTTTATCTATCCGCACCTGCGCCGTACACAAGAGGAGAGCATTTACGCCAAGGCGCTGGAAAACTCGCATGTGATAGAAAGCATCCGCGCGATTACGACGGTCAAAATGTTTGGCCGCGAGGCCGAGCGTGAGGCAGCCTGGCGCAATCTTTATACGGACTTCATCAACGCCAATGTTGGTTACGGGAAATGGGTGGTGGCACGTAAATTTTTTGAGACGCTGCTGACGGGCCTGCAAGTCGTCTTGGTGGTCTGGGCGGCGGTGAGTCTTATGCTGGGAGAGGCTAGTGGTTTCACCCTCGGTATGCTCGTCGCGTTTTTGGCCTATCGTCAATATTTCACGGATGCCGTTGTGCAGCTGCTTGAGAAAGGCATCGAGTTTAATCTGCTCTCTCTCCATCTGGACCGCTTGTCCGATATTATCTTTGAGGAAACAGATGCGGATCAATCCGGCGAAGGAAAGCTCACCGATCTAAAAGGCGCCGTGTCAATGGATAGCGTCAGTTTTCGCTATTCCGATACGGACCCGCTTGTCCTGACGGATTTCGATCTCGACATTGCGGCAGGCGAGATGGTCACGCTGACGGGGCCATCGGGCGGCGGTAAAACAACACTCATGAAACTCATGCTCGGGCTATATGATCCGGTCAAAGGCGCGGTAAAGATCGATGGCCAAGACTTGCGGGAGATCGACCGCTCGGATTGGCGATCCCGAATTGGTGTTGTGATGCAAGATGACAGGCTCTTATCAGGAACGCTGGCGGATAATATCAGCTTCTTTGATCCGGAGATTGATATGCAGCGGGTCTATAAGGCCGCCATGTCCGCGCAAATCCACGAGACCATTGCGGCGTTGCCGATGAATTATCAGCTTCAAATCGGCGATATGGGGTCGGTTCTATCCGGCGGGCAGCGCCAACGGGTGCTGCTCGCGCGGGCACTCTATCAGGACCCCAGCGTCTTATTCCTGGACGAGGGCACGGCTAATCTGGATGTCGAGACGGAAAGCGCCATCGTGAAGATCATTCGGGACCTACCCATCACGCGTATCATCGTGGCACATCGTCCCGCATTTTTGGATGCCAGCGATCGTGTTATCCAAGTTTTGCCGACTCGCGCGTAATTTTCCGAAACGCTTGTCTTAATAACAAGGTGTAAAACAGCTAAACCCTTAACCGTGTCACCCGCCTTAGAGGTTATCAAGTGATCCGTATCTGCGTCGGCAAGTTTTACACGAAATAAAACAAATTGAATTTTCAACTAATTTGTTTGAACCTTCAATGCTTCTGATGGAAAAAGCCAAATAACTTGATTTTTCAACCAGTTAATGTCCAGTTTCAGTACATTTATCCTTGCCAGTTGGTAAATAAATTGCACTTATGTATAGGCAGTCTGTGGGGGGCTGCATTGCAAGGGACGGGGCCTTTGTGTTTTTGAACTAAACTTAAGGAAAAGATTATGCGTGAATTATCTACAGAAGAACTCGAAGTTGTTGTTGGCGGCGGACCAATCACTATTGACTGGTAGATCGTTTTAAATTGCGATACCGACCCGCCTTTCCGGCGGGTTTTTTTGTTAGCAGGGCAGTGTTTTTTCTAATTGCCCATTAAAATTTAAGACATTTCTGGCAAGTTTCAGGCTCGTTATGTCTTCAAAGCCCACATTACTGTCTCTACGGCACATTTGCGCAATCTGCGTATTTGTTTTTTTCTCCGCTTTAATTCCTAGTTCGGCTTTTTCCCAGACCGCTGTTTCAGAGACCGCCGTTGACGAGGCAAAGCTCGACCCCCGCCTTGTTCAAATTACGCAAATTGTAAAAGCAAGGGCGTCTGACTTAGCCACTTCTGAAGAGAGACTGGATACGCCTTCGCAAGACCAAGTCTATCTGAACTTTATCGATCAGATGCAAACGCTATTTTACTCTCAAGATCCTGATGAGCTAGCGCAGGTTATCTCGAAATTTGAGCAATCTTACGCGGGAGAAATGGCTGTAAATTTATCTGGCATTCCTAGCTTATACTTAACCGTCACGGAGCTTGTAGCCGCGAATGCTGTTCTTTCGGATATTCAGAACGCTATATCACAATTCCACGAAAGTGGGAATTGGTTTGACAAATACACCGCGTTTTCGATTGAAGCGCATCTGCATGTGGATGCCTCAGAGCGCCAGGCGGCTCTGCAAAAAGCACAACTCGCATTATTGCAAATTCCAACGAAACCGAACTCTCACAACGAAGATTATGTCACTTATGCAAAGGCGAGAATTATTTCCCTAATAGCCCAATTGCATAATTTGCAGGGTAATAGCGATTTAGCCCTTGATACGTCTTTATCCTATTTACGCCTTGCAAAGCAGGGCTCTGATTTGAATGACGAAGTCGATCTGATCAATAATTTGATTTTCGTATACGGCTTGAGCCGAAATCATGAGGCCCAACTTTATCTCAGTGAACAGTTATTAGAAATTGAGAAAACACAAAGCTCTAGCGTACCTGGATTGTCGGAAATGCGTATTTCCGCAGTAATGAATTCTGGCGGGCGATATTCCGAAGCCTTGACCTATGCAGACCTATCACTTGATCGCGTGAAGCATCCCGGCGTTCAACGCGTCAGCCAAGTCCATAAAGCAATCGCTCTAGCCGGACTGGAGCGTTTCGATGAGGCAAGAGAAATTGCTAGGCTTAGTGAAGTCAACCTTTCTTCTGCCCATATGCTCACTCATGAAACGCGGCAAAGTGATCTTTTCTTAGCCTTCCTGCTGGCGCAATCTGAGGACACGGCCTATGCGACGCAGCTCTTTAACAGGCAGCTTGATGTAAAAGCTCAGAAATTCTTCACGAATAATTCCCGAGACACGACAGCGATGATTGCGGCCTTGGAAAACTCCCGGGAGCGCCAGCTTGAAAGAGAGGCCGCATCCGCGCGCGAAGCCCGATTACAGGCCATGACCATTGATCGGCAGCGAAAGCTCAACCGCCTCTTGATAATATTGACCCTTTTGCTCGGCGGCGTGACGGTTGGCCTTATCCTTTTCCTCAAATCTCGAGAAAAACTTGTCCAAAAACTCGAGGTTAAAACCGTTGAGGCCGCCTCCGCTGAGAAATTAAAGACCGAGTTTCTGGGTATGATTTCGCATGAATTGCGAACGCCACTAAACGGAATTATCGGAATTTCCGATTTTCTTGCACATTACCATGAGGACCCTGATATTCGGGAGAAGACCGGGATTATTTTGCGCAGCGGGAACGAGCTTCTTTCCGTTGTCGAATCTTTGACAGACATGGCGCGCTTGGACGCTGGGCAGTTGGAAATTTTGCCCCATGATACCAAGCTGTCACGCTCGCTCGCGGCGGTGCCGGAGCCTTGGGCTGAGAAAGCAAAAAAGAAAGGCTTGGCCTTCACCTATTTCCTCGATCCGCAAATCACAGAGCATCATCTTGATGAAGACCGGTTGATCCAATGCCTCAACATCCTCTTGGCCAATGCTATTAGCTTTACTGATGCAGGGCGCGTTCATCTTCATATTACGGCAAATAAGGGACCCGAGGGCCGCGTATCGGGTCTTACAGCTATTGTTGCCGATACGGGACAAGGCATGAGCGAGCTCGTTCAATCGCGACTGTTCAAACCCTTTATGCAAGCCGATACCAGCCGGAAACGGTCCCATATGGGAACCGGGCTCAGTCTCGCAATTGCTTATGCGCTTGTCGAAATGATGGGCGGACGGTTGAGCGTCAACAGCCGCGAGGACCGGGGGTCCGAGTTCAAACTCGATCTGCCTCTCGGCCCGCTCGCGCAAGACGCCCTTCAAACACAGGGGCGACCATCGGGCCGCCTCGCTCCGCTAGAGATTGAGAGTTTGCCTGATGTCGCGGCCAAGCCAGAAGCCAAGCCTAAAGCCGAGGCTGAGTCTCGGGTTGAGGAGACGCCCCAATTGAACTCGAGCGTGTTAAACGCCGCCCTTCTGGATGGCCCCCACGGCCCGCGCCGCGAGGTCTTCGATCTCATGCAGCCGCCGAATGGCATGCCAAGCTTGCATGATGTGAAGGAGCTCGTTCTCCCAATTCCAGAGCAGGGCCGGCAACG
>CAZSKH010000185.1:0-5264 GCA_964607395.1 uncultured Algimonas sp. | reverse complement strand
TGCGCGTCTACCAATTCCGCCACGGCCGCACATTAAGGTTGGCGGTCTATAGGGGCGCGAAGGCCGCTTGTGAAGCCTAAACATGCACGAAATTCACTCTGTTTTCACACGAGTATACGGGCTATCATCAGAAAAATTGACGATGGAGCTTTACCATGAAAACACTCGCCATTAGCCTGACATTTTCCAGCTTGCTCTTGCTCTCCGCCTGCGGTGACGCTGCCCCCGACACATCTAATCCAGAGGGTGTCAAGGCTAATGCGGAACGCATAGAGGCGAAAACTACCACGGACCTTTCCAAAATGGATCTGCCGGACATTATTGCCTTTGCTGACAAAGAAGCGTCGCAGATGACGGACATCTTGAAAACGGTGACGGACGGTCCGTCCGCAGAAAAAGCGGTCGAGGATATTCGCGCTGTCGTGCCTCGGTTGAATGCGGCCATAAAATCGTTGGAAAACAAAAATCCGGAAGACATGACACTCAGCATCGGGAACATGCGAAAGATGATGAAAGTCGCGCAATCCCAAATGGGCCTCATCACTGAAATTACCAGAATCAGCCAAATCCCCGAAGCCCGCGCTGTGTTAGAAAAAGAATTCGATAAAATCGAAATTACGGGTAATTAGTCCAATTTTCAGTTCGGAACCGGTCGAGTGGGAAGTAGCGCGTGAGCCCGTTCCCTATAAGCTTGCGCATGAGCGCATGAAGGCTCGTGCAGCCGCCATTGCCGCTGGAAAGGCGCGCGAGTTGATTTGGCTGTTGGAACACCCGCCGCTTTACACGGCCGGGACGTCCGCGAACCCGGCTGATCTGGTTGCGCCAAACAAGTTTGAAGTCTTTCAGACCGGACGCGGGGGTCAATATACCTATCATGGTCCGGGACAGCGTGTCGGCTATGCTATGCTTGATTTGCGCAAACGCGGGCGAGACGTGTCAGCTTTTGTGCGGGGCTTGGAACAATGGATCATTGACACGTTGGCCACTTTTGATGTGACTGCGGAGCGGCGCTGTGGCCGCGTGGGCGTCTGGGTCGTGCAAGACAATGGCAAAGAAGAAAAAATTGCCGCTATTGGAGTTCGGTTAAAGAAATGGATCAGCTTCCATGGTATCAGTGTAAACGTAGACCCTGACCTGTCGCATTTCGGCGGGATTGTGCCCTGCGGCATACGCGAGCACGGCGTTGCCAGCTTGGCTTCGCTTGGAAAAACGGCCTCAATGGGGGATTTAGATGAGGCGTTAAGAACGAGTTTTGAAGCGATCTTCAGCCCAACAACCCACCTATAGAAAACCCACCTCAGGCCATTCGCTATTCGCGAAAGGTCCAAAGCGGGTTCGAAGTTTAGCGTTTTGTTCGGTCTATGAATCGCCAGTTGTTGCCGGACCGAACTGATTGTCATGCAGGTCAGATTTATTCATCATATTGATCAAGAACCCAGTGCCGACAGTTCCAACCAACCCTGCAACCCCGGATATAAGTATATAGCTTATGGATTTCGTTGCAGCTTCAATGGCTTCGATAGCTTCCAAATCTTGGTTCATAGCCGCTGTGAAAACTGCGCTGGCGTCGACGCCTGTTACCTTACTCACAATGAATCCAAAAATCATGCTAATGATGAACCAGATGATGAGCTGTACGAGAACCATCCATCCCGATTTACCCGCGTCGTGACTGCGTTTAATTCCCAAAGCGATAAAGCAGTATATGATGACAAGACCTATCAAGCCGGCGACTGCGCCTGCTGGTCCTAATAAAGCTGTGAACGCGGTTAAGAATCCAATAATTGCAAGCGTTATAATACCCTTTAAATAGGCAGCCGGACCGATACGGCCGGATGGTGAAAATAGTAGATTACCCATGAGACTTCATCCCTCTTGTTGTTTAACGATAAGAGACTGACGAATTCTTACGAAATTGCAAGGAAAATCCCCGAATTACATAAAAGATTAATTCGTTGCGGGTGCGCCATACGCATTCTCACCAGCTTGCGGCTTGGCAAGGGCGAGCCAGAGCGAAAAGGCCCCAATGACGGCGCACATCACCCCATATAGCCACCCTGCGCCCTTCGCCAATTCTGCCTGATACTCAGCTTGGAGACGCTCTGCCAAATCGGCTGGCGGCGGATTGTTCTGATCATATTCCGCAAAGCTAGAGAAATATTCTGCGCCCCCGAAACTCATCATCACAATAATAAAGACAGCGATTAATATAACGATCATGGCTGTCACAGGCCAGAAAGATCGTCCAATATCGTGCAAACGTTTTCCGTAAACACAATAGGTCATATGGAGAACTAAGAACGGAAACGGCAGCGAAAGCCAAAACGCGTAAATAGAACTACCCAACTGCTTGAGAATAAAATTGAAAATGGTCGTAATCAGAAAAAATATAAAAAGACCGATCAGATAATCCCGGCGTCCGATACGGCCCGCTGGCGAGAGCAGAAGTTTGAACAAATTTGGCATAAGCGTCATTTAACGCGCCAAGCGGCTGGCGCAAGATAGAACGCCGATTTGTCGCGCCCGCCCATTTGTCGCCCCTTAAGTGCTATTCGCTTCATCTTGTGTGGCGTTGAGGGTCTCTTTTAGCAAAGCTCTGTGTTGATCGGCACGTTCGGCCAGGGCCGCAATATCATCTCGCATTTGGTAGGTCTCTTCTACGAGCTTATAATCAAAGTCCAAGAAATCACGGGTTAAACGCGCGGCGCGCACCCTGTCGAAACTCAAAGATGTGAGCGCGTTCTCGCCCATGGCCAACGCGCCGCGGATCGTTTCTCGTTCCGCATAATCGACACCTTCCGCCAATAGATCGAAGAGATGGGTCCTACCCCGCGCACGCGCGATGATTTTGGCATTGGGAAAGGCTTGTTTGATGGCTTTTACGGCAATTGTCACAGCAGGCCGGTCATCCATAGCGACGACGATGACCTTTGCCTCATCCGCGCCCGCTATGCGTAAAATATCCATATCTGTCGCGTCGCCATAATAGACGCGGTGACCGAATTGTTTGAGGAACTCAATGTGATCCCCATCAATGTCAATAATCGTGGTGCCAATATTTTGTGTTTGAAGCAGGCGCCCAACAACTTGTCCAACCCGCCCAAATCCCAAGATAAGGACCGGGTTATGTTCGTTTTGCGGAGACTCGCCTGTCCTCGCAGCCGCCTTCAACCTTGGTGAGACAATTTTGTCATAGGCTAGGATTAATAGAGGCGTCAGCGCCATTGAGAGCGCGATAACGGCATTGAGAAATCCGGAGGTCGAAGCTGCGATCGCGCCTTCCGTTAGAGCGAATTGAAATAAGACAAAGCCAAACTCCCCCGCCTGACAGAGCAATGTCGCAAATAATATACGCGGCGAGAGGTCGAGCTTAAAGATAGTCCCTATGACAAATAGAACCGCAAATTTCAAAATCAGAAGCCCGGAAACGACGCCCAGTATTTGAAGAGGATATTGCGCGAGAATACTAAAATCCAAACTCATCCCGACGCTAATAAAGAACAATCCGAGCAAGAGCGCCTTGAACGGCTCGATATCAGATTCCAATTGATGTCGATATTCGCTATCCGCCAGAACGACCCCGGCGATGAAAGCGCCCAGCGCGGCAGACAGGCCTAACCAATTCATCAACAATGCCGCGCCAATCACGAGCAAGAGCGCAATTGCCGTAAAGGTTTCCCGCACATTTGACCGTGCAATTATGCGGAACATTGGACGTAATAAGAGCCGTCCGGCCAAAACCATTCCGCCAAAAACACCAAATATCGCAACCGCAAGCCAGATACCTGTGGGTGTTGTTGCAAACCCATGTCCGTCCGTTTTCCCATGGGCCGCCCCATGCGAAGCGTCATGAGCGGCGGATTTAACGATCTCCGTTCCCTCTCCCGCAAGGCTTCCGAGGAACGGGAGCGAGGCAATCATAGCGATGACAATGACATCTTGGAACAACAAGACCGCGAAGCCAGACCGGCCTTCGGGATGCCCCATTATGGATCTATCCTGCATAATTTGAAGCGCGATGGCCGTTGAAGACAGGGACAGCGCCATGCCGACAACGATAGACTCAGCCAGACCCAATCCACAAAAATACGCTGCGATTGAAATCAGGATAACAGAAACAAAAACCTGAAACCCCCCAAGGCCCAAAAGCCGGGATCGCATTTGCCACAGGGTTTTGGGTTGCAACTCCAAACCAATTAAAAACAGCATCATAACGACGCCAAATTCGGCAAAATGTAAAATCGTTTCAGGTTCAGAAATAAGACCTAGAACATGAGGCCCAATCAAAACACCGGCAATCAAATATCCGATAACGGAACCCAGCCCTGAGAGTTTGCAAATCGGAACAAGAACACACGCTGCGGCCAGAAAAACAAAAACGGGAAAGAGGAGGTCTGCTCCCATTGACTAACCCAGCGTCGTTTCAATGATATTGCCGGACTCCAACATTTTGTGAACGGGGCATTTATCAGCAATTTCGATTAATCGATGGCGTTGGTCGTCTGCCAGCTCACTTTTCAGATATACAACACGTTTAAAGACATTCTTTGTTTCTCCATCGCTGAGCTTACGCAAACTATGGGTGACAGTGACTGATATATTTTCAACCTCCCATTTTTTTCGGCCTACATACATACGAAGCGTGATGGCCGTGCAGCTGCCCAATGAGGCGCAAAGATATTCGAACGGCGAAGGTCCAAGATCGGCGCTGCCATAAGACAGAGGTTCATCCGCATAAAGTTTGTGACGGCCATTATCGACATCCAGCGTATATTTGCCGCCGGGGCGTTCAGTCACGGTTACGGGCTCGGTCATATCAAATCCTTTAGGACTGTTCCTAACGTTTCTGTCTCCGCGCGCAATGCGGCTGTTATCTCTGCTTGCTCCTCATCCTCGCCCCAGAGCTCGATTTGATAGATCGCATCCACTCTGGAAATATCGAAAGCCTCAACCGATGTGAGCGCCCCCTGCATAACCGCCATCGCCAGAACAACAGAGCCAAACACCGCAGTAAAATGCACGAATAGCGTGAGTTGAATATGGCTTAGCGAGGCTGCGAATTTTTCAACCGTCTGCAAACTTTCCTCTGACTGCTCGACAGCTTGCAAACTCTCTGTCGCCTGTAAAACAACGCCCTGCCCTGCGGCCCAGCTTTGCCAGATGTCCCACGCTGCCGATTGGCGCTCTCGGAGAATGCGCGGCTCTGGCGCGCGGTAGCAGATAAGATCCGTTTCCGCATATCGCCGCGCCTCTGCAATCAAATC
>CAZSKH010000184.1:0-5294 GCA_964607395.1 uncultured Algimonas sp. | reverse complement strand
GATTGTCTTCCAAGGTTGGAACTGATAATTTCACCATATAGATCTGAACAGCCGGGTTTAACTCCGTCTCAAATTTGGTGCTTTTTTTCTCGATAGACGTTTCACGCTCCCTAGAGTCAGCAGGAATGTTAACAACCAAATCCCCACGCACTTTGGTCCGGCAGGACAAGCGCCGACCTGTAGGCAGTTCACCGTCATGAATGGCTTTTTTTTCAGTCGGTGATAGTTTTGAGAAATTCGACTCTGAAACATCAATCTTAAATTTCGCGTGCTTGCCTGTATCAATTTCAATCTGACATCGTTTGCATAGTCCCTTACCCCCACAAATCGACTGTATGTCAACACCAGCACGAAGCCCTGCCTCATAAACGGTCTCGCCGTCAGCCACAATGGCTTTTAGTCCTGCAGGCGTAAATATGAGAGTATGAACGCTCATCTAGCTCAGCTCCTCCTGTGGGCGCGTGCCATCGGGAGGATAAGTGTCGTATTGCGGTAAGCCGTCCGTAATTTCGTAATAATCCGCTTTTTCAGACGTATAGATATGGCCTTTGACTAAAAGCCCATCGGTATCATCAATGGAACCTGCCAAAATACTGACGGTATCAAAACTATGCGCATCCCAGAACATATAACTCCCGCAAGTTCTGCAATGACCTGAGTTCGATTGTTTAGAAATTGGGAGCCAATTCACATCACCCTTAATCTGTAAATTTTCGCGCTTCACACCCGCGGCAGCAATATAAAGACCCGTCAATTTTTGGCACTGATTACAGTGACAATACCATATATCCGTCAAGCCAACGGCGCGATATGACACCGCGCCGCACAAACATGTTCCTGTATAAGGTCTAACAGCCACGACGGCGACGCCCTCCGCGCCCGCGTCGACCACCCTCTTCTCCTTGTGCAGGTGCAGGTCGGTAATTTCTGATCCAGTTTGCACAGCTCGGATCAACACCGTTCAGAACATCCGCCGCACGCACTGCCGGAACAAGACCATCATGTAGCGGATTTACGATCGCCGAGGTCATACCTGTAGCAGCTAACATTGGCAAAAACGCATTATTAATCGCGTGACGTTCCGGCAGACCAAATGCAACATTAGATGCACCGCATGTCGTATTGACACCGAGCTCAGATCGCAAACGCCCAACAAGCTTAAATACATCCGTGCCAGCGCTATTCACCGCACCGATAGGCATGACGAGCGGATCAACAACAACGTCGCAAGCTTTGATACCGTAATCTGCCGCGCGATTGACAATACGCTTGGCGACTTCAAAGCGAACATCAGGGTCTTCTGAAATACCTGTATCATCATTTGAAATCGCTACAACAGCACAGTCATATTTAGCAACAAGAGGCAAGATACGCTCCATCACCTCTTCCTCCGCAGTCGTCGAATTTAAAAGCGGACGCCCCTTGTATACTTTAAGGCCTGCTTCAAGAGCATCCATAACCGAACTGTCTATGCATAATGGAACATCCGTAAGACTCTGAATTAAAGGTATAACTTCCGACATAATGAGCGCTTCATCAGCTAGAGGCACACCCACATTTACGTCAAGTATTTGCGCGCCAGCTTCGACTTGAGCCAAAGCCTCTTTCTTAACGCGCCAATAGTTGAACTCTTTGAGCTCTTTCGAAAACAGCTTTCGTCCGGTCGGGTTAATACGTTCACCAATCATGGTGAAAGGTTGATCAAACCCGATCGCATGCTCTTTAGTTGCTGACGCTAAAATTGTTCGTGCCATATTAAATCCTAATTCATGATTGCGCGAGTTCGGGAGACCAAGGTGTTCTGCCCGCTAAGACGCCAGAGCGTTTGACAACGTCTCCAACCCATTTTTCTTGCCGGTAAGCCATGACATGAACGCCGCTGACGCCGGGTATGTCTTTTATCTCTTGCATCAATTCAACGCAGATATCTCGGCCCGTCCGCAAAGGCTTATCGGCGTCTTTCAAACGTTTGATAATGCTATCTGGGATGTGAACTCCGGGTACATTTTCACGCATCCAACTCGCCGTTCTGGCAGATGGCAAAACGCCGACGCCTGGTAGAATAAAGCAATTTTCCGTTAGACCCATATCCACTGCGCGTTTCATGAAGTCTTTAAGAATGGGTAGGTCAAAGCAATATTGCGATTGAATATATTCTGCCCCTGCCGCAATTTTCTTAGCCAATTGATCAACGCGGTTTTCGACAGGCGGAACAAAGGGATTTATGGACGAGCCAATGAATAATTTCGGTGAGAGATCGAGCTTGCGCCCACTTAAAAATCGCGATTCATCTCGCAGGATACGAAGAGTCCTCGTAAGAGAGACACTATCCAAATCAAAAACGGGTTTCGCTTCGGGGTGATCACCTGCGCCAACATCGTCACCAGACAGGCATAACGCATTACAAACGCCAAGGGCCGCCGCACCTAAAGTATCGCCCTGAATCGCTATACGGTTTCTATCTCGACAAGATATTTGTAAGATTGGCGAATAACCCGCCCGTGTCAAAATCGCACAAACAGCGAGGCTCGACATGTGGCAATGTGCACCTGATCCATCGGTAGCGTTAATCGCATCTACGTACCCATCGAATAATGAAGCACGCTTTAAGACCTCATCTGGGTCGGCAGAGTCAGGGGGTGCAATTTCAGTCGTGACTGCAAAATCACCATTTTTTAAAACGCGCTCAAATCGTCCATGAGACACGTGACCTTCAAGCATTTTTAGAGGATCACCAGGATTGGTTCCCAAACGCTCAACATCTTGGTCAAGTAATTGCGCGACGTCACTCATGTCTTTCAGCCTTTTCACGAGCAAGTTTCAGCCATGTGGACTTTCCTTTTTCACGGTAATCCACAGCAAATTCGATGCTTTTTATCGCGTCACCCTCTTTCATGCGGGACGCCCCATCCCACGCCGCGACCCAGACACACTTCATTTCGGGCTTGACCTCACACATGCCATTGGGACGGACGCCACCGCAGGGACCGTTACGAATGGTCTTGGGGCAATTCATCGGGCAGCTCATCCCAGTCTTAGAGAGTGCACAATCCCCACACATTTTGCAGTCAAACAAAGCACCCTTAAGCCCGGCCTCCATAGCGGTGATAGGTTTATCTAACTTCGTCCCGAACACTTTCGTCACGCCTTTTAAGACGAACAAAATACCCGGATTTACAAAATTATAAAGCCCTTCCATGAAGCGCGAATGTCGTGAAGACCACAGGCGTACCTTATACATGATGCACCCCATTTTCCTGATTGGTTGTGGCGTTTAGCAAAGAAATCGCAGCACCTAGATCACCATAGCCGACATGATAATGCTCAAATGTCAGGCCCAGAAACTCTGCTGCTTCCTGCGCCTCGCATATCAGCGCATCTGTTGGTTCCTGCGACATATAGATAAGGCGCTTGTAATGCTCAAAATACATATCCTTTAGATTTGGATATCTATCTATACCAAAGCCTTTGACGATCAGCGTTTTGAAATGACGAACCAAATAATCTGTCAGGAAGAAACTCCCCAGCTCCTCCCCCATCATTTCATCAAACTCCGAAAGGCCAGCGTAAAAAGCATAACAATGCGCGCCAAGAAGGCGTTCGGCTTTGGGATAATCTTCCAATAATCTATCTAATCCGCCGCCTGTACCACAATCGCCATAGCCGATCAGCACATGGTCATAATTAGCGCCCTCAGTATCTAATACGCCCTTAAGTGAAGGCACAATTTTATCTGGGCGATTATGATAACCTGCTGGCAAACATTTCAAATCGAAGACGCCATCCGCCAAATTCATCGCAGCTTTAAGCGCGAGAATTTCTTTCGCTAATGCACCGCAGGCTAAAACAAGCGTATTCGGACGAGCCTCTACCACTAACGATTTTTACCCATGATTGCCTTCGCGAGCTCAGAACTCATCGCAGCATCACGCCCATAAGTGTGCGCATTAATAGCATCTGCAAATTCTTGGTTGAGCGGCGCGCCGCCGACCATAACTGGCAATTCCTTTAGAATGCCGCGCTTATCCAGTTCCTCAATGACCACGCCCATATAAGGCATCGTCGTGGTCAACAGCGCCGACATGCCAAGAATATTCGGCTCATGCTCATCAATCGCCGCAAGATATTCCTCCACAGGCGTATTGATACCCAAATCAATAACTTCAAAACCCGCGCCCTCAAGCATCATCCCGACGAGATTTTTGCCGATGTCGTGGATGTCGCCTTTCACAGTGCCGATAACATATTTCCCGACACTGCTATTGTTTTCACTCGCCGCCAAGATAGGGCGCAAAAGGTTCATACCACCCTTCATTGCGTTCGCACTCTGAAGCACTTCGGGAACAAAAAGTATGCCATCGCGGAAATCAACGCCAACAATACGCATGCCCTCAACCAGCGCATCATTTAGGACCATATTTGCATCCCAGCCACGATCCAGCAGGATTTGGGTCCCTTCAGTCACTTCAGGGATCATACCGTCATACAGATCATCCTGCATTTGAGCGACAAGATCATTGTCGTTTAAATCTTTAAGGATAATTTCTTCGTCTTGGTCGCTCATTATAAAATCCTTTCAGTGTTGGGCCTTAATTAGGCTTAGGCCAAACCAACGATTTGTCCATCTTCATCCAAACCAATATCTAATGCTGCGGGATGACGCGGCAGTCCAGGCATCCTCATAATCGTACCGCAAACAGCCACAACAAATCCAGCGCCCGCATTCAATGTCGCTTCGCGAACTTCAACAGTATGGCCTGATGTTGCACCCAATTTTTTAGCATCAGTTGAGAAGCTCGACTGAGTCTTTGCGATACAAATAGGCAGGTGACCAAAGCCCATTTTTTCAATTTGACGGAACGTAGATTTCGCGGCCGCACTTATCGTGACACCATCCGCACGGTAAATTTCTTTCGCAACTTTTTCGACTTTCACGGCCAGCTTATCGCTGTCCTCATACATCATTTTGATGGTTGGCTTTGGCTTGTCCAGCTCCGCCTTAACGGCATTCGCTAAATCTTCTGCTCCCGCACCGCCCTCGGCCCAATGACGCGCAATCACCATTTGGACGCCTTCGCGATCGCAAACCTCTTTGACAACAGCAATTTCTTCATCCGTGTCATGAATAAAGTGATTGATAGATACGACAGGCATGACACCGAACTTTTTCAAGTTCTGGATATGCCTCTCGACATTCACACAACCTTCACGAACCGCGTCAACATTCTTCGGCGTCAGATCATTTTTCGCAACACCGCCCTGCATCTTCATCGCGCGGATTGTGCAGACAAGAA
>CAZSKH010000183.1:0-5310 GCA_964607395.1 uncultured Algimonas sp. | reverse complement strand
ACTTCTCCACAGCTAATCGAATCACCTACAGCCATTAGCTGTGGAGAACCCGCTACTCCATCTTGTGGATAGGGCTCTGCGCTTTACGACATGTGGTGTTGGGAACGTTTTTTTGTTCCCCGAGAAATAACATTCATGCGGGACAGGCAAATGCGCCGCGCCCCGCACTCAAGACAAAGAGGTATGACATGGCTTGGACTGAAGACCGCGTTGCAACATTGACGAAATTATGGGCCGACGGCCTATCCGCGTCGCAAATCGCCAAGCAATTGGGCGGCGTAACCCGCAACGCCGTGATTGGCAAAGTCCACCGTTTGGGTCTGTCTGGACGGGCAAAACCCTCTTCGCCTGCACGGAAAGCTGCGGCGCGGAAAACGGCGGCCAGCAGCGCCTCGCGCGCAAGCGCATCGCCCAAACCTAAGCCAAAACCTGCGCGAACGCCCTCCGCGCCGCGCACGCCTCATGTGATTGCCAAAGTGCCAACGCCTCCGCCTCCGCCGCTTGAGGCAAGGCTGCTGGCTGACGGCACATTTGCGACCATCCTGACGATCACAGATCACATGTGTAAATGGCCAATTGGTGACCCGGGCGCAGATAATTTCCGCTTCTGTGGCCGTAAGACAGACCCCGAGGAGCCCTATTGCGTCGCCCATAGCCGCGTCGCCTATCAGCCATCCCGCCGCCGGGGTGCGAGCTCAAATACGAAAGCGCTCGGCCCGCAACCAACGAGCCGGAAACGCCTGCGTTAGAGCACGCGACACCTGAAGTAATAAGCCCGGTTGGTGCATTTCGCGAAATAGCGAATTGCACCAACCGGGCTTTTTTATGAGATAATTACAGAGACTTACTCAGGCGCCGCGACATCCGAATATTTGTCTCGAAGGGCGCGTTTCAGGATTTTACCCGACGCATTGCGGGGGATTATGTCGGTGAACTTCACACGTTTGATAGATTTAAATCCGGCAAGTTTGGCTTTGGAGAGGGCGATTAAATCCGCTTCTGAAACTTCGCTCTCAGCTGCGCGCACGACAACCGCCATCGCGCTTTCCCCCCATTTTTCTGAGGGGATACCAATGACTGCGACATCCGCGACGCCTGCATGTGACAGCAGGACATTCTCAATCTCGGCGGGATAAACATTCTCGCCGCCAGAAATCAGCATATCTTTTAACCGTTCAACAATGGTCACGAACCCGTCCGCATCCGCAACGCCGACATCGCCGCTATGGAGCCAGCCATCGACTAAGGCCTCGGCGGTGGCTTCGGGGCGGTTCCAATAGCCAACCATATTATTCGGGCCGCGCATACAGACTTCGCCTGTCACACCGGGCGGGCATTCGCTGCCATCGGGGGCGGTGATGCGGATATCTGTATAGAAATAGCCTTTACCGCAGGAGCCCGGACGCGCCGCCGCGTCTTCGCCCAAGATCAGGCAGCCCGGCCCGCAGGTTTCCGTCATCCCGTAAACCTGATTAATCTCGATACCCATATCCGCGAAAGCCTCAATCATGGAAACAGGTACGGGGGCCGCCCCTGACACCATAGAGCGCATAGAGGACGCGTCATGTTTGGCCGGATCGAAAACCCCTTTCATGGCTTGTAACATGGCCGGGACGAGGAGCGTATTGGTGATTTTCTCATCTCGAATGATTTCCCAGCTTTTAACGGGATCAAAGCTGCGCGTAATGACAAGGCGAGACGCGGAATAAATGCTCTGGAACGCCGGGGTCAGGGCGCCGACATGGAACAGCGGCAAGGAGAGCAAGGTCGTCTCGCCAATCCCCGTTTCATTTGTCGCCATCATATTTGTAATGGCGGCAAAGACGGTGCGGTGGCTGTGCATGACGCCTTTGGGTAGGCCCGTTGTTCCAGAGGTGTACATAATGAAAAGCAAATCATCGTCTCCGCCTGCCAGATCGGGCTCTGTCTCGGGCTGCGCCGCGGTCAGGGCTTCAAAATTCTTGGCAAATCCGGCGATGTCTCCGCCAAGCTGTATGAAACGTTTTATGTCTGTCTTGGGCCCGCGGGATTGGATGTCCGCGACTTGTCCGGCGAACTCAGGTCCAAACACCAAAGTCGTGGTCCCGCTGTCTTTGAGAATAAATTCCAGCTCATCCGGCGTGAGCCGCCAATTAAGCGGGACGAGGGTCGCGCCGATTTTGGCTGTTGCGAAAAAGGTCTCCACAAATTCTGACCCGTTCATCAGCAAGATACCAATGCGGTCTCCAGCCGCGACGCCTAAATCGGTGAGGGCATTGGCCAGCCTGTTCGTCCGTGCATTGATTTGCGTATAGGTAAAACGCCTGCCGCTATCAGTTTCGACCAGAGCTTCTCGGTTTGGCATCCGTCTAGTCCGGCGCGTTAATGTGTCACCAATATTAATTTTCATTTCACTCTCCCGAATTTTAGATCTTTATGTCAGGCCAATCTTTGTCTGTATAGTTCGGGCGTATAATTAGTTCAGGTTGCGGAAGTGGGCGGGTAAATATACAGCGTTTATATGAATGTTTCTCATTACCTTTCACGCATTGGGCTTGAAAACAAACCGCAGCCAACGCTAGGCGATCTCCATCTTTTGCAAGACGCCCACATGCGCCATGTGCCTTTTGAGAATTTGGACATTCTATTGGGGCGTCCTTTGCACCTGACTGTGGACGCGCTTTTTGAGAAAATAATATCTCGCAAACGCGGCGGATATTGTTTTGAATTAAATACGCTTTACGGCGCGCTTTTAGCGGAGCTTGGGTTTGACCCTGTTCCGATGATGGCGCGTGTCTGGCTGCGCGACCCGCCAGAGACGCCGCCGAGGACACATCTTGTGAACCGCGTGAAGATAGACGGTCAGGATTGGATTTCAGATGTAGGTTTTGGCGGACGCGCTGCGCGGGTCCCGCTGAAAATTGAAGATGGCTATGAGGTAGATGATGGCGACGGGATTATCCGTATGATCAAAGATGAAGGTTTTGGATATCGCATCAGCCGTTTTCAAACCGAGGGGTGGTCCGATCAATACACGGTTGAAACTCAGCCTGCGCATATGTCCGATATTCTAATCGGTAATCATTGGACAGAAAACCACCCAGACTCGCATTTCAAGCACGGCATTGGTGTCGGCCTATTTACGGAAACCGGCCGCACGAGTTTCTATGGCGGTGTGTTGACCCATCGTGGTCAAGTGACCCGCAGTGAGCCGATTTCAGCTTTGCTTAAAACACTAGACGTGTTGAAAAATGAGTTTGGATTGGACTTCAATCTGACACCGGAGGAACGGGCTCGCTTGGGGCGGTTTGCGGCTTAGTAACGCGGCACCGCATTACTGATCAGGTTCAACGGCACGGCCGTTGTGTCCTTACTCTGGCGCATTACAATCCGGCTTTGCACATCGCTGACCAAATCAATCGACAGCAAGACCTCGCGCAGGAACGCTTCATAGGCATGCATATCCGTCGTGACGATGCGCAGCATGAAATCAACGGCACCTGTCACGACTGCGCATTGGACAACTTCGGGCATGCGAGCGACGGATTGTTCGAACTTCTCCATATTGGTCCGGTTGGGCAGGGCCAATTTGACGGCGACAAAAACTTCGAAATCCAAGCCTAGTGTTTTCCGGTCCAGCAGCGTCACCCGGCCTTTGATAATCCCAAGTTCCTCCATCCGCTTTATACGCCGCCAACACGGGGAAGATGAGAGGCCTACTCGTTCCGAAATATCAGAAACAGACAGGCCAGCATCAGACTGAATCAGATGAAGAATTTTCGCATCGATATTATCGAGTTTCTCATTTGCTTTGCCAACCATGTCTCAATCTCTCCCTTAATGGCGGTTTTTACCGCATAATTCCATATTGTTGGAAATTCCTACTATCATTAGCGCATTTTTCTTCAATGATAATTTGCTATTCATTATTTATACGGGCAGAAATTAGCGCGATCGAGTGTTTTGTCGGGGTGACCTTCCCGGCTTCACGCCCGAAACGACCTTGAGGGTGATATGGCGAAACAATCCGGATCAAATAAGTCGCGCCTTTATGTGCCTGAACCGCCTTTCCGGCCCGGTGACACGCCCGATTATTCTCACATCGCGGTCCCAGCCGCGCATTCACCGGTCCGTCCTGACCCACTCTGCGATGCAGATGAAACCCGTCAACATGCGACGTCCCTCATTCGGGTGATGCGGTTTAACGGCGAAACCCAAGGCGATTGGGTGCCCAAAGTCTCGCCGGACATGCTTCGCACGGCGCTGCGCGACATTGCGATGACCCGCGCCATGGATGAGCGCATGTTCACCATGCAGCGCCAAGGCAAGATGAGTTTTTATATGAAGTCTACGGGGGAGGAAGCCGTCTCTGTTGGGCATGCGCTGGCGCTTCAAGACACAGATATGGTTTTCCCGACCTATCGCCAGCAGGGCATTCTGATTAACCGCGGGGCGAGTATGAAAGAAATGATGTGCCAGTGTTTGTCAAACTCGGGCGACCCGCTGGACGGAAAATCCATTCCGGTGCTCTATTCCTTTAAAAAGCACGGCTTCTTTTCGATCTCAGGCAATCTCGGGACGCAGCTGATACAGGGCGTCGGCTGGGCGATGGCGAGCGCCTATAAGAATAGCGATGAGATCGCGTCTGTCTTTACCGGTGAGGGTGCAACGGCGGAGGGTGATTTCCATTATGCGCTGAACTTTGCCTCCACCTACCGCGCGCCTTGCATCATTAATGTCGTGAATAATCAATGGGCGATTAGCTCGTTCCAAGGCATTGCGGCGGGCGAGGGCGAAACCTTTGCCGCGCGGGGCACGGGCTATGGATTGGCGACCTTGCGCGTGGACGGAAATGATGTTTTAGCCGTTTATGCGGCAACCAAATGGGCCGCAGAGCGCGCCCGGCGCGGCGGCGGTGCGACGCTGATTGAGCATTTCACTTATCGTAAATCCGGACATTCGACCTCGGATGATCCGTCAAAATATCGTCCTGAAAGTGAGCCGGATGTCTGGCCCTTTGGTGATCCGCTGGAGCGACTGAAAACGCATATGATTTTAATCGGGGAATGGGATGAGGACCGCCACATAGCTCTGCTGGAAGACTGCAAACAGACCGTGCGGGAAACCTATAAATCCGCAGAAGCCATGGGCAATTTATCCGGCGAAACCAAAGTGAATGATTTCACCATGTTTGAGCAAGTCTATGAGCACGCCTTACCGCATCTGGACGAGCAGAAACGCTGGTTCGCGAAGGAGCGGGAATAGGCCCATGCCGCAAATGAATATGATCGAAGCCATCCGCGATGCGCTGGATGTGAAAATGAGCCAAGA
>CAZSKH010000182.1:0-5328 GCA_964607395.1 uncultured Algimonas sp. | reverse complement strand
GATGAGACGATGGCAAAAATCGTCCAAGTCCATTTCCCTGATATCAAACAACGCATGCTCTCTGCAGCCATGAAACGGTTTTTTGCCGTGCGCGAAATGCCCGGCCTGAAGAAAAAGCCGTCCACGTCGGAATTACTAGACTGGCTGAAACTCCTACTGGTCGAGGACATCGACCCGGAAACCATCAAAGAAGCCGACCCCAAAAAGATGATCCCACCCCTCCACGGCGCGCTATTGAAGAACGAGCAAGACGTGCATTTGTTTGAGAGATTGGCATTTCTGACGCGGCGGGAGAGTTGACGCAGAGATTTAATTACTAATCAAATCTCAAGGAACCGAAGGGCCTAGCCCTTCGGCGCGGCACTGCAATCGACTCACTGTGTCGATTGCGACCGTTCTGCGTCTGCAAAGCCCCAGACATCTGGAACCTCATCTAACTCCCGCGCAAAATAAGCCTGAAAGCCCGGCATTTTGACCTGATTGAGAAACGCCGAATAAGCCATATAGCTGACGAGGAAACGTAGATCGCTGGCCCAGGGCGGCATGAATTTCGGCGGCATAATCCGCTTTTGACTCGCGAGCTGCGCCAGCGCGGGAATGTCTTCAATATCCAGTTTCCCGACGAATAAGACGCGAATTAAATCTGACCGCCGCAGCTTCACCGCCGTCCGAATGAAGTTATGCACGCGCAGCAAACCGTTCAGATAGACCATGTCTTTTGTAAAGGGCGCGCCGCCTGACATCACCCCGCCGCGAAATACGCGCCGCGTATTCTCATAGGACTGCTCGGGGTCATCTGTGCGCTCTTTGAAGAAATCGAAAACCTCTTTGAAATCTGCGCCCTCAATCGCCATCTGAATGGCCATGACCCGGCCTGATAAACGCCGGAAACGGCGCGGGTCCATGTTCCCTGTGATGATTTCTGCAAAGACGGCAATGCCTTCTTGGATTTCTGTCGTGCCGGGATGACCGCGCCCCAAAATTGGGAAATCCCTTTGCAGCTTGCCGTTCAGGCCCGTCGCGCAATGGACCAACGCTTCATGTTGCAAAAGCTGCTCAACATCGCGGTCGGTAAAATTCGCATCAGCCCGAACGCGGATACGCTTGGACGTGGCTGCCGCTTTGGCGGAGACCTCATCAGAAACTACGACGACAGGTGCATCTTCGCCAAAATAAGGCTCCAGCTTCTCTTCCAGTGCCTTAGCGAAACTCTCCGCATCCAGCTCTTCCTCAAACCCTTCAACTACCAATTGTTCGAAATCCATGCCGTCTAGCGTTTCATCCATATGCCACGCCAAATCTAAGACCCGCGTTTGACGGTCCAGCATCAGCCGCGTCGGCTCCCCGTAAAGCGCTGCCGAATGGGTAAAAAATTCAGGCGTCTCGCGCGCGTCCATCAGGTTCGCCGTCGTCGTCAAGGTCTCGCAGAGGCGCGAGAGCCACTGCATCACAACATGATCGCCGTCGATTTGCGCGCGCGCAGACGCAATCGCCTCCCGCGCATTTGAGGTTTCGACCGGCGCATATTCCGGCGAGGGTATCACCCCCCGCGTCAGAAACGGAGCGCGCAATCCATTGTCCCAAGACAAAGACGATAAAACCCGCATATCCTTAGCCGCCACATCCAAAGCCGCAGCGGCAGATTTAGCGGAGTCGAGTTGAGTTTCAGTGAGAGCTGTCATGGGAGGGAGGGTGGCAAGCCGGGCCGCGCAAGTAAAGGCGAGTTAATGCAAGAGTCTGTAACGACGCGGCGGTAATCGCGGCGCAACAAGTTCCTTTAATTTCACTGTTGAAGGCGGAGACACTGGTAGCGTCGGAGACGTCACTCTCTCAGGTGAGTGCCTACAAAGTTAAAGGCAAGAAGCGTTTTGACTATAGCTGGTCCGGTGCGACTTCGTCAAAGTTGGGAAGCAGAGAATGAACCTGCGATGATCCGCTATTATGTGGCTGCCGGGTGACAGCACTCTTGAAAGCTACACTCTGCCAAGACGGTAGTGTTCTTAGCGGATCTTGACGCAGGTATAAGACTTAGCGGGCGGCGAGTTTAAAGTCGCTTCACTTCAGATTCTGTCTTAATTCCCTGAGAACGTTTATTGTGGCTTGAATATCTTGATCGGAAATTGCCTCCGCGGCGACCTTGGGTATATCAACGATGGGAGGAATGACCTGATTTTTCTGAGTCCGGCCTTTCTCGGTTAATCTTACAATCTTTTTCCTAACGTCACTTTTGTCCGCCTCCCGACGTAAAAGCCCTAACTTACACATTTTTTGAATTTGCTGGGAGGCTACGCTGGGCGTCATAAATGCTAGGTCAGCGATCTCTTTCTGAGTGTACCCTTGTTCAGGCCAATCAATGCGTAAAATATGAAAAAACCCTACAGTCAGATCTTTCTCCAGCAAAGCAGCAATCAGCGCATTTTCAAAAGCTCTGAAGGTCCCTCTAATTTCATAAGCAATATCTTCTCGCGAATCTTCGGGAGGTACGGACATTTTTTGGTCTTTCGAAATACAAAGCCTAAAGATTTTAATGTGTTGGCTGGAGCCCAAGCATAAAAAAACCTCCCGTCAAAGTGAAGGCCTTTAGGCAGCTCAACCCAGGCACCACATTTTTAGTGTTGTGCAACAATATTTAGCGTGATACAACACTAACGGGCGCTGCATAGATTTTACAGCCTATTCTGCGCAAAGGACCCTACGATGAACTTTAATGCGAATAAAGAGACGGAGGCAGCGCCCTTTGTCGGCACTGGATTCATTAAACAAAATGTTCGCAACGCGACAGAAGTTGACGTCTTTGTCGGTAAGCAACTGAAGATTTTGAGAAAAAATGCGGGCATGAGCCAAACTGACTTGGCAGACAAAGTCGGCGTAACCTTTCAACAAATTCAAAAGTACGAGCGCGGCACAAACCGCATTGGTGCCAGCAGGCTTTGGGCTTTTTGCGGGGTCTTTTCAGTGAGCCCCAACCAGTTTTTCAAGGGTCTGGATACCAATCTTGGTTAGGTCGACATCAGGACCGGCCTGATGGACTCAATGGTTTGGCGATCCGGTCTCATAAAGATGTGATTACCCCCCTTACTCATGCCAACGTTTTCAACATGACAAATAAAATAGCTGAAATCGAAGCATTATATGCAAAATATGACGCACTTTTCGGAACGACCGCACCAGGCAATTTAGCGCGAAGAAACCTTACGCATGATGATCTAAGCCTATTGGCGAGTATCGAAAATTTACTGACCTATAAAACCGCTTATTCTGTATTAGTTCCAAATCTCCAGAGCGCAGTTACAGAGGCCAGCCTAGCAACGTGGAAGAAAGCGCCCTAGACCCCGCTCAGATCTGGTCAAAAAAAGATGAAACTAACTCAAAGAAACTTGATATCGTTCAACGAAAATCCGCCGAAGAATGAGATTTCTGACGTTATATCCTCGTTTCACGGATCCCAATAAATAATTTAATTCAAATCCTTACACCTAATTTCAAGAGAATAATCCTCACTTTCCAAACCTGTGTTATATTGGACGCGTTCTTTCAGACACTGGACAGGTAGGAGCTCATCTGCTGGTCTGAGAGACAGTGGGTCTGAGCGCCTAAGTGTGAGAACTTGGGACTGTGCCGGGACTTTAGGAGTGAGAGCCGATTGGTGCAATTTTTGTTTACAAAAAATGCACGAGTCCAACGCTGGCCATACTGGTGGGACAGACGGGCCGCTTCTTCAAAAACCATTGCCGCAGGGTTGACGCGTCCATTTGATTGGCAATCAAATGGCAAGGAATCGAATTCGCGCAAGCGAGTTCGGCTTTGGGTAGCGTCTCGTCTTCGCGTAAAACAAACTAAGCGCTTTCCTCTGGTATTCCATCGGGAAGGCAACTCTGCGGGCACGTCCTGCTTCATTATGACTTTTGGCTGCCACTAGATTGGCAGTAGGAAAATCCGCATGTCTAATTCACAAACACTCCATCCCGTCATCACAAGACTTGTTCTTGTGATCCATCTGTAGCTACTTGTGGATTGCAAGAACAGGTCTTGCAATGACGGTAGGGGAATTGAGCAAAACTCTGCTACGTCCGCACTCCCCGAACCGTTACCGGTTCGGCGCTTCGCTGTATTTGACGCCCCGCGTCAAATACGGGCGCAAAGCACTTGCCCCCTCGCCCTCATCGCCCTATCCCCGCGGCATGTCTAAAGCCCTTGAAATCGAACCCACGCGCCGCCGCGTTTTTGCGATCATCTCTCATCCTGATGCGGGTAAGACAACGCTGACCGAGAACATGTTGCTGGCCGCAGGGGCCATTCACCAAGCGGGCCGCGTGGCCGCGCGAGGCGAAGCCCGCCGCACCCAATCGGATTGGATGAAGATCGAGCAAGAGCGCGGGATTTCGGTCTCGTCCTCTGTGATGACTTTCGAGCATAGAGACCTAATCTTTAACCTGCTCGACACGCCGGGGCATGAGGATTTCTCCGAGGATACTTACCGCACGCTCACCGCCGCAGATTGCGCCGTCATGGTGCTCGATGTGGCCAAAGGTATCGAGCCGCAAACGCTCAAACTCTTCGAGGTCTGCCGCCTCCGGGATATTCCGATTATTACTTTTGTGAATAAGCTCGACCGTGAAGGCCGCGATACGTTCGATATTATCGCCGAAATCCAGGACAAACTCGCCTTGGACGTGGTGCCGATGCAATGGCCTGCCGCCTCGGGTCGCCGCTTCAAAGGGGTGGTGGATTTGCGGACAAATGACTTCCTCCACTTCGTCAAACCCGAAGAGGGCGGCGAGCATGTCATAACCAAAGTTGACGGCAACTCCATTGCAGGCATGTTTGATAATGATGATCTGTTGAATGAGTTTCTCGAAGAGCAAGAACTCGCCCGCGAATATCCGGATTTCAATGAGCAGAGCTTTCGCGAAGGTCATATGACGCCCGTTTATTTCGGCTCGGCCCTGCGTAAATTCGGCGTGCTGGAGCTTATCAACGCCCTCGCCGAGCTTTGCCCTGAACCACAGCCTGAAAGCGCGAAAAAGGCCGGGCAAGAGGTTATGATTGAACCGACCAGCAAAGAAGTCGCCGGATTCGTGTTCAAGGTCCAAGCCAATATGGACCTGAATCACCGCGACCGCGTGGCCTTTCTGCGCATGTGTTCGGGCGAGTTTAAGCGTGGTATGAAGCTCAAAACCGCCGAGAATAAAACCATCTCCGTCCACAACCCGATCTTGTTTTTCGCGCAGGATCGCGAGCTGGCCGAAAACGCCTATGCGGGTGATGTCATTGGTATTCCGAACCACGGCGCGCTGCGGGTCGGCGATAGCCTGTCCGAGAGCGGCA
>CAZSKH010000181.1:1740-5350 GCA_964607395.1 uncultured Algimonas sp. | reverse complement strand
GTCATGTTCGCCCAAGCCAATGGCGGTGATTTCATGTTTAATGAGATCGGCCTCGACAGCCCAGGCGGTTGGGTGATGCTTCTCGCCATCGGGATTAAAGTCGGCTTTCCCGGTCTTCATATGTGGATGCAGGACGCCTATCCAAAAGCGTCTATCACAGGCACAGTTATCCTCGCTAGTTTCACGACGAAATTCGCGGTCTATGCGCTGGCGCGCGGCTATGCGGGTGAGGATATCCTGATCTGGATTGGCGCAATAATGACCTGTTTCCCGGTCTTCTTTGCGGTGGTAGAGAATGATTTGCGCCGCGTATTGGCTTACTCGCTCAACAATCAACTCGGCTTTATGGTCTGCGGGATTGGCATCGGGACCTCGCTGGCGTTGAACGGCGTTGTCGGACAAGTCTTCGTCCATGTTATCTTTAAGGGGCTATTATTTATGTCCATCGGTGCGGTCATGTATCGCACGGGCACGGCCAAAGCGTCAGAGCTGGGCGGGTTGTTCCGCTCCATGCCTTATACGACGGTGTTCTGTCTCATCGGGGCGGGGTCCATCGCGGCCTTCCCATTGCTGGCGGCTTTTGTGACAAAGGCGATGATCCTGTCTGCGGCGCTGGAAGAACATCTCTATATCCCGTTCTTGATGATGCTGTTTGCCTCTGCGGGTGTGATGGAACATTCGGGGATTAAGGTCCCGCATTTCACATTCTTTGCCCATGATAGTGGCCGCCGCGTCAAAGAAGCGCCGTGGAATATGCTTGCGGCGATGGGGATTGCGGCCTTTCTTTGTTTCTATCTGGCCTGGCCCTTTGGCGGCTATGAGAACCTCTATGCGCTCATGCCTTATGAGATGCAAAAGGCGTATAAGCCTTACACATGGGATCATGTGGTGTTCCAATTGCAGCTGTTGTTTGCCGCGATTTTCGCCTTCACATTGCTGAAACGGTTCAAGCTTTATCCCGCAGAACGCCGGGCCGAGATTATCGATTTGGATTGGACCTATCGCAAACTGGGTCTCGGCATTGCGACCTGGGGATCGGCCATGTGGGACCGTCTCTCCGTTCAGACCAGCCGCTTTAATAAACGCTGGATAGGCGGGGCGGGCCGCAGGCTCTACCAGACATTCTCGCCGGCCGGCGCAGCGTCAGAAGCCAAACCCTCGGGTATCGCGGCGATCCTAACAGCGGGTCTGTTATTCATTGTCTTGATGTTGGAATATTTTGCCGGATAAGGCCGCAGATGTCCTCGCGCTTACGGCGCAGATCGTCAGCTCTTATGCGGGCGCGCATAAGGCGTCGCCGGAAGAGCTATCTGACATGATCGCGACCGTTCATGCGGCGCTACAGCGGGCGGCCAGTGGAGAGCAGGGGACGTCCCATGATCAAACCCCTGCCGTTCCCGTTGAAGAGTCCCTGCGCGATGATGCGCTGGTCTGCCTCGAAGATGGGCTGGAGTTTCAAAGCCTGAAACGACATTTGCGCGTGAAATATAATCTGACGCCCGACGCTTACCGCGAAAAATGGGGCTTGCCGCGCGACTACCCCATGGTCGCCCCGGATTATGCACGGCGTCGATCCGCACTGGCGAAACGCTCTGGTTTGGGCAAATCCACCACTTGATTCGAGCTGTTTCGGCCCCGACGCGATTAAATGAAGCTTCAAACATAATTTGAATCGGAACCGAATCGGAAAATGCCCTGTTTTTCGCAGTTTGGTTAAGAGATAGGGTTAACAAAGCGTTGATGCGCCGAGTCAACACACGCCATACCCGCGTGGGGGAGCGGTCTTGGGACGACCGTTCCAAACACGGGATCGGGTGCAGGAGTTTAGGGACATATGTTATCGGGGAACGCCTTGCGGCATCAGATTATTCTGCCGCAGCAACAGAAATTTTATGATTATTGGCGCAGTAAATGCCGCGCGGGCGCTTTTCCGTCACGCGAGGATATACGGCCCGAAGACATACACGCACAATTGCCCATGACGACGATCATGGAGCGCGTAGAGCCCTCTCAGGGGGCAGAGCGCCGCTATCGCCATCGCCTCGCGGGGACCGGATATTGGAACCTCTATGAGGGCGAAATTCAAGGCCGCCATATTGACGAATTGCCCATAGGGTGCCGCGTTGAGTATTGGCACCGCGTCCTCGATAAAGTTATGAATACGCGCAAACCCTATGTTGGCGTGACCCGCCCCAATACGCCCAATGGCTCGCATTTGGCGATGTTCTGGGCGCGCCTGCCGCTGTCGGATAATGGCACCGATATCACCGCCATACTCGGTTTTGATCATCTCGCCAAAATGAGCGACGTCGCGGAAATCATGCCCGTGCGGGAAAAAGTGGTCGCTTAGTGGCAGACCGGTTCGAGCGTCACAAACAAGCTTGGACCCAAGACGAGGTGCAAAAACTCCACCGCCTCGACGAAAAAGGCATGGGCCTAAAAGCCATCGCCAAAGCCCTCACGCGCTCTGAGGAATCCACCAAAAAACGCGCGAAACAGGATAAGATAAAGATCGCGAAGAAACGGTAGCGCCTACCCGCCGCTAACCATCCGGCGTCCAATCGGGCGGCCCAATTAAATACATCAGTTTATTCTTGGCCCCTTTTGCCGTCACAACGTTTTTCCCGAGGCGGTAAAAGCCGTGGAAAAAGGCGACCAGCGGGTTGACGGAATTGATGGGTTTTACGAGGCCGTAGACGACGGGCGTGTCTTCTTTGGCGAAGGTTCCGAATAATTTGTCCCAAATAATAAAAATACCCGCGTAATTTTTATCTAAATAGTCTGCATTGGAGCCGTGATGAACCCTGTGATGGGAGGGTGTGTTCATGACGGCTTCGACGGGTTTCGGGAGCTTTTTGATCGTTTCAGTGTGCAAGATGGTTTGGTAAATTTGCACGAACATCTCGGCAAAAAAGACGACAAATGGATTAAACCCCAGCAGAACAAGTGGAAGGTGAAAAAAGACAGGCCAAACGCCATCCATCGGACCAAATCGGTATGCGACGGATATATTAAAGAAAGGCGATGAGTGATGCACGGAATGGGTGGCCCACCCAAAATTGACCCGGTGCATAAAGCGGTGTTCCCAATAATAAGCAAAATCCGCCAGAACCACGCAGAGCAAAATTACGCCCCAATTTATGGGGATATCAAAAAGCGCGAATTGGGCGGCCCACGCATAGGCGGATAGATAAAGCGCCGTTAAGAGAAAGAGGTTGATGCCAATAAACATGGCGAGTGTGATATAATTGGTGAGCGTATCGCCCAAAAGTCTCCAAGAGAGCTTTTTGAAAATAACATATCGGAGGATTTCAAAGGCCAGAAAGCCAAGGGCAAAGACGAAAAACCAATCCCCGATGAAGGTTTCCCACGCATAGACCTCGGCCTCGGTCAGCGATTTATATATCCACTCCATGTCCCGCATTTACACACGAAGTATTCGAAAAAAGCAATCTTTCTAATGCTGCGTTTATTCGCCTTTTTTCCAGTCGGATTTTTTCTTCGGTCTCGGTTCGTAATACCCGCCAACGCAGTTTGATTTCGCCGCCGTGTGAATGGAGTCGCTCGCGGCGGATGTCGGGCGGCATTCTTTCTGGGCTTTCTCGTCATA